>NZ_RAYG01000024.1:0-111678 GCF_003670185.1 Parabacteroides sp. CH2-D42-20
CAAGTCATTACCTCAAAATCGGGTAATTCTCCCAAAGTCCTTTGTATAAGTCACTAACGAAAGTTTTCCAGAATTACATAAAATAGTTGATAGTTAGAAGACATTTCCATGAAAGGAATTTACGTATATCGGCGCAAGCTCACGCCTATACTGGCGTAGCCCTACGGCACTACTGGTATAGGCGTATGCCGGTATAGGCATCGGCCTGTGTCGATACTGGTGTAAATGTCTCTGAAAAAACACGTACGTGTTCTCGCGAAAACATGTACATGTTTTTCGGAAAATACGTACGTGTTTTTTTTCAAAGCAATTCTTGGATGAAACGAGCCACTCCATCCTCATCGTTCGTGTATTGGGTGATGCGGTCGGCATTGGCCTTGACAGGGGGCTGGGCGTTGGCCATAGCGACTCCCAATCCGGCGAAACGGATCATGGATACATCATTGAAACCGTCGCCGATAGCGATCACTTCCTCCTGTTTTATCCGGGTTCGCTCTAGTAAGCGGGATAACGAGGCTGCCTTATCGATACCTTTGGGGACAAGCTCCAGATAGAATGCCTCGGAACGATATACGTTGATACGTTTCCCTAATTCTTGGCGGAGCTTCTCTTCCAACGGTACCAACATCTCCGGTTCGCCTACCACCAAGCATTTATCGGCTGGCTGATGCAAATCCCGCAGAAAATCGTCGGTAGCCTTGATCTTCATTTTGGTTAAGAAAGATTCGTATTGTACGTATTTATTTTCCGGATGCTCGCTTAAGATATATTTACCGTTGTAGGAAAGGATAGCCAGTCCCGCTTCTTTGGAGCGGTTGTATAAAACAGGTACGATATCGGGTGGCAAAGCCTGTTCGAAAAGTACTTTGTCTGTCATCAAGTCGATCACCTTACCGCCGTTGAAGGAAAGGATAAAACCACCATATTGCTTTATGTTCAGTTCCTCGGCTAAAGGCACGATACCGTAGGTGGGCCGGCCGGAGGCTAAGACCAGATGCAATCCTTTTTCCTGCGCTTGCAGAAGGGTTTCCCTCGTAAACGGGGTGATCTCTTTTTTACTGTTTGTCAGTGTACCGTCTAAATCCAGTACCAATAATTTATAGTTCATGCTCTTGTTTCGTGTTGATCGTGATTATTTTACCTCTTTGGGAGATATAATTATAGAGTTCTTTATAAAATGCGTGCCGGGTAAGGGTGGAAGCGTCTCCCAAGATCATCAGTTTCATACGGGCACGGGTGATCGCTACGTTCATGCGCCGCAAGTCGTTCAAGAAGCCTATCTTTCCATCCTCGTTGGCCCTTACCAAACTGATCAAGATGACATCGCGTTCTTGCCCTTGGAAACCGTCAACGGTGTGTACGGTGATCAGTCTGCGTAAAGGCTTGAAGAAAGCGTCTTGTTTGATCAATTTACGGATGTATTGTACCTGCGCCTTATAAGGGGAGATCAATCCGAAGTCGATATTCTCTTCCAGCACTCTCTCCTTGGATATTTTCTGTATATAGGAGCGTAATTGTTCCACGAGCAATTCCGCCTCTTGCCTGTTGACACGGCTCATGGTCTCTTCTCTCGTATTTTCCGTGAAATCGCACTCGGACGTATCGAACCATACGATGGGAGTGTCCAGTCGCAAGATTCCCCGCCCACTTACCTCGGGAGCGGATTCGAGTTCGTTATGATAGAACCATTGGGAGGAGAAGCGCATGATATCCTCGTGCATACGATATTGGATCTTCAGGAGAGAGACCGTTTCCGGTTTCGTGTGGGCTATCTTTTGCATCAAGGTACGTCCTAAGCCTTCTCGTTCCGCTTCTATACATTTAATAGTAGGGGGCAATTGGTGATGATCGCCCGCTAGTATGACCCGGTCCGCCTTGCCGATCGCTATCCAGCAAGCGGCTTCCAAGGCTTGGGCGGCCTCATCGATAAACAAGGTCGTGAAGTGCCGGTTCATCATGACCCGGTTTGCGGAGCCAACCAAGGTGCAAGCGACAACACGAGCCTCGTCGAACAGCTCTGTATCGATCTTGACTTCCAGTTCGGTCGCCCGGAATTTCAAACGGGAGAGGCGGTTTCGGATCGTATCCCGTTCCTCCCGGCTTTTCTTTCGCATATTGGATTGTATATCCCGTACCGCTTTCCGGATGCTCCATAACTCGGGATAATCCGGATGCGATTCGAAACGGCGTTCATATGTGAAAGAGAGCATCTTGTCATTGATACGAGTGGGGTTCCCGATGCGCAGGACGTTAATGCCTCTATCTACCAGTTTCTCCGAGATGCAGTCTACGGCGGTATTACTTTGGGCGCAAACGATCACTTGATTCTCCCGGTGAAGGGTCTCGTAAATGGCTTCCACCAAGGTGGTTGTTTTCCCGGTTCCGGGAGGGCCGTGTACGATAGATACTTGTTTCGCTCCCAATACCTTATTTACAGCTTCTTCCTGCGAGCGGTTCAACCAAGGGAAGCGGATCGGGAATAATTCGCGCTGTCCCGGTTTTTCCTGTCCCAGCAATACGTCCCTTAGATGAGAGAGTTGGTTGTTTTTTGCCCGCATCACGTCCGAGAGAGCGGAAAACATCGTTTTATAGCTGGTCTCGTCGAAGTAGAGTTGCACGCCGAGATCATTGCTTTTTCCTTGTATATCCATCAAGGCGGAAGGAGTGGGGAGAACTACCACCATCCGGTCCTCTTGCACGTAGCTGATCGTGGCGGAGAAATCCAGATACTTAAATTTACCACTGATATCTGCCGTGAAGAAGCAAACCGGGCGCCCGTACTCAAAATTATGCTCGATCTCCCGGTCTTCTGTCCTTTCGATCTCGATCACCAATTGGTTTAAGGAGTTATAATAACTGCGTCCCGGAGTGACCGGATACCAACAGAGGCCCTGCGCCACTCGTTTTCGCAAACCCGTACGCTCGGATTGCTGTCGGTATGTTTCCTTCTCATATTCATATTCTTTCTGCAGGAGATCATATTGATGTTGCAAATCTACAAGCGGCGATGAAATTCCCATTCCTTTTTCAATTCTATTAATCGGATAAATACAGCCCGGGCGTTCTAGGTCCCGAAGTAGGCGACAAAAGTACTAAAATTATCGTTCCGTACCCAAGTTGCGGTAAGTAAAGAAAAAGAATACCGCTAACGTTGGTAGTGTCTATAAAATTCCTAATTTTGTACGAAAACTAATATCATAAAAAAATGAATGAGAACGATGCTTTTTATAACGCATTAATAGATGTAGCTGCTTGGGATAAAGAGAATACCTTAGATCGTTTTATGAATAGTGATAGCCTCTTCAAAAAGTTTCTATATAAATTTATTACTACAGATGGTTCGTATGTGAAATTACGGAGCTCTTTAGTAGAGCGGGATTTGGAGAATGCCAAGCTATATTCGCATACCTTGAAAGGGATAGCCGCTAATTTAGGTCTGGTAAATCTATTCGATGTATCGAATAATATACTATCGCTGTTGAGAGAAGGGAATCTGGAAGAAGCGTTGCGTTATGAAGATGCATTGGGAAAACAATACGATGCCTTGCGAGATATCGTTGTTGAGTTTTGTTCTTAATCTATTGTATATTAACTATCTAATTCTAAATAGAGACTATCAGTATGGATACTATCATAAAAACTCAAATTATAGATTTGATTCACAGGGAGGTAATCCCTGCTATCGGATGTACGGAACCTATTGCCGTGGCTTTGGCGGCCGCAAAAGCGGCGGAAGTGCTGGGGCGTAAGCCAGAGAAGATAGAGGTTTATCTGAGCGCCAATATCCTGAAGAATGCCATGGGAGTAGGAATCCCGGGGACTGGCATGGTGGGGTTGCCTATCGCTATCGCTTTGGGATCGATCATCGGTAAGTCCGCTTATGGGCTAGAGGTGCTGAAAGACTTGACTCCGGAGGGATTGAAAGAAGGTAAGGAAATGGTCTGCAAGAAATGTATCGGTATAGACCTGAAAGAGAATGTAGATAAACTTTATATCGAAATTATAAGTTCAGCAGGGAACGATCGTTCAAGGGTGATCATTTGCCATGAGCATACCCATATAATATATGTAGAGAAAAACGGGGAGGTATTGACTGATTTACGTACGGCAAACGCTTCTGGCGAGGAAGTATGTGAGAATAAGGATTTACGTCTTTCCTTCTCTATGGTCTATGAGTTTGCCATGGAAATGCCATTGGATGAGATTCGTTTTATTTTAGAAACGGCCGAGTTGAATAAGAAAGCCGCCCAAGCTTCCATGAAAGGCAATTACGGACATACTGTAAGCAAGACAGTCTCGGGTGCTTTCGGCCGTAAGTTCATGGGAGATTCCGCTTATACGCATATGTTGATCATGACTTCCGCCGCTTGCGACGCTCGCATGGACGGCGCTATGATCCCGGTGATGAGTAATTCGGGAAGCGGTAATCAAGGAATCGCCGCTACGCTTCCGGTTCTTTCTTTCGCCGAGGATATTCAATGCTCGGAAGAGCAACTGATCCGTGCGTTGATGTTAAGCCATTTGATGGTGATCTATATCAAGCAAAGTCTGGGACGCTTGTCCGCCCTTTGCGGTTGTGTGGTTGCCGCTACGGGAGCGAGTTGCGCTATCACCTATTTGATGGGAGGAAATAAGGCGCGGATTTCTTATGCGATCAAGAATATGATCGGTAATATTACCGGAATGATCTGTGACGGTGCCAAGCCGAGTTGCGCGATGAAAGTATCTAGTGGCGTATCTACGGCGATGCTTTCCGCTTTGATGGCCATGGAGGATAAGGTGGTGACTTCCGTGGAAGGTATCATCGATGAGGATGTGGATAAATCGATCGCGAACTTGACCGCTATCGGTTCTAAAGGAATGGAGGCGACGGATCGTCTGGTGCTGGACATCATGACCGGTAAATCTTGTTAATGGGATTCTATGGAGGAGGCACCAAAGGCGAGGAAAAAAGAGATTATGCGAGTGACACTTTTAGGGTCATTCGCTAATTTTGTTTTATTGGTATTCAAGTTCGTGGCGGGTATCTGGGGGCATAGTAGCGCTATGATCGCCGATGCGGTGCATTCGTTATCTGATTTCGTAACGGATATAATCGTACTTCTTTTTGTCAATATATCTTCCAAGCCGAAGGACGAGAGCCATGATTACGGGCATGGTAAATACGAGACTTTGGCGACTTCAATTGTCGGTATCGTCTTGCTTTGTGTAGGTTTTGGCCTTTTCTGGGAGGGAGCGAACAAGATTTATGACTTTTATTTCAAGGGGATTCCGTTGGAAAGTCCGGGAATGATCGCTTTAGTTGCCGCTCTTATCTCCATTGTGATCAAGGAATTACTGTATCATATTACCGTTTGGGTAGGAAGGAAGCAGAATAGTCAAGTCGTTATCGCTAACGCTTGGCATCATCGCTCGGATGCCTTTTCCTCGATCGGTACGGCTTTAGGTATCGGAGGGGCGATTTTGTTGGGGGATAATTGGCGTGTGCTGGACCCGTTGGCGGCTGTGATTGTCAGTTTATTTATCGTAAAAGTAGCCTTACAACTAGTGATCCCGGCGATTAATGACTTATTGGAGAAATCTTTGCCGAAGGAGGTGGAGGATGAGATCTTGGCGATCATTAGTGAGGTTCCCGAGGTAAAGAGCCCGCATAATCTACGTACCCGCCGCATCGGTAATAATTTTGCTATCGAGGCGCATATACGGGTGAACGGACAGATAACCGTGACTCGTGCCCATGACTTGACGAAAGAGATCGAACAGAATCTGCGTGATAAGTTCGGTCAGGCTACGCACATCGCTTTGCACGTGGAACCAATTAAATAAACGAATTGTTATTTGACCATGATGAAGAACTTATATAGGGGAGAAGTGTTCTATTTGATCGCTTCCCCGCTGGATCATGTGGAGGCTTACCGCTATTTTGAGGATGGGGGACTGGCTGTTGTTGATGGAAAGATTGTAGAGGCGGGGCCGTTCGAGGCGATGCGTTCCCGTTACCCGGATTTCCCGGTGACAGACTATTCCGGTAAATTGATTACACCCGGCTTTATTGATTCCCATATCCATTTCTCCCAGTCGGAGATACAGGGAATGTATGGCAAGCAACTTCTGGATTGGCTGGACGAATATACGTTTCCCGCCGAGGAAGCTTTCTCTTCCATGGAATATGCACAAGATATCGCTCGCTTTTTCGTGAAGGAACTGGTGAAGAACGGAACTACGACTTGTGCTGCTTATGCCACGGTTCATCCTGCTTCCGTAACCGCATTATTTTCCGTGGCTACGGAGTATAATATGTGTATCTTGGCTGGAAAGGTGATGATGAACCGGAACGCTCCGGATTATCTGATGGATACCACGCATCAGGGTGAGTTGGACTGCCGTAGCTTAATCGAGGATTGGGACGGGAAAGGACGGAATCACTATGTGATCACGCCCCGTTTCGCCATAACCAGTACGCCGGATCAATTAAAGTCTGCCGGTCGTTTACATGCCGAATATCCCAGTACCTATATACAGACACATCTTTCGGAGAATCTGGGAGAGATTGAATCTGTATTATCGCTATGTCCCGGTCATGCGGATTATCTGGAGGTCTATGAGCGTGCCGGATTGTTGACCGATCGTTCGATATTCGGGCATTGTGTCCATCTAACCGATCGGGAATATAAGCGGTTGGGAGAAACGGGAGGCATTATCGCCCATTGCCCGACCTCGAACCTTTTCCTTGGAAGCGGATTATTCGATATGAGGGAAGCGAACCGTTACGGCGTACGTACTACCTTGGCGACAGATGTCGGTGCGGGTACATCTTTCTCTATGTGGCGTACGATGGGAGAGGCTTATAAGGTACAACAGTTGAACGGTTATCCGATGACAGCTTTGGAGGCTATCTATAAATGTACGCTAGGCTCTGCACGGGCCTTATCGTTGGACGACCGAATCGGAAGTTTCCTCCCTGGCCGTGAAGCGGATTTCATAGTCGTGGATTATGCCGCTACCTCTGTCCAGAAATTGCGTATGGAGTATCTTCGTTCGAGAGATAAATGGACGATCGAGAATAAGCTGTTTGGCTTGCAAACCCTCGGCGATGACCGGAATACGGTATGTACTTATATAATGGGCAAGCGAGTATACGGCTCAGATTCGTGCGATCATCAAGAAGCAAGTATGTAATACGACCGTTACGACGATCCATAGGCGCTCGACAGTAGTCGGGCGCAATCCCGGGAAATGATATTCTATAGCCCCGTGCTTGCAAGCGGAGAGGCAATCTCCGCAATAGGTACAGGTATAGCCGATCTTTCCCTTCTCGATCTCTTCTTTATGTAGGGCATCATAACGGCAAGCGTTTGTGCAAGCCATGCAATGGCAACAATCCATGGTCAGTCGTACCCGGAAAGGAGAGAGGTATTTGAGGAAAGACACTAAAGTCCCGATCGGACAATAACTACTGCAATGCACCATCTTCCGTCTCTTTCTGGAAAACAATAGCATGACAAGTAGGCCGATAACTCCGACCGCTATTCCAAAAGCGGTGGCTATCCTGCCGCTCGCTCCGAATATTCGGAGTAGGATGGCCCCCAACATAACCAGAAATAATATGCTGTATCGCATTTGCTTGTGATAGGGGAACCTTTTTCGTTCCAATTTTCCCCGGGCACTCCATGCGTCGAATGCCCCGAAGTAACAAAGCTGGCTACACCAAGCGGGACCGGATAGTAATAAGGTGCTGATAAAAAGTATGGGCATGAATAATCCATCAAAGCGATAAAGCGGTCCGGCCAAGATTACCGCAGGGATCGGTAAATGCAGTTTCCCGGTCATAAGGAAAATGGGATCGGCAAAAATCCCTAGAGCAAGTTGCCCGAAAAAAACGATCGAGAATAACAACCACGCTCGTTTTCTCCATTTGGGACGTTCTTGCCGATCTTGCATCTTATAGCAGAGCCAACCACCGTATAGCATGGCAAGTATCACTTGTATCCATCCTCCATACGGAAATAACCTTTCGCCTATCAACAGTGGATTTTTAGGCATGACTTGAACGATCGAGAGAAGTCCCCCGACTAATAATACGGTACTGATAACAATACGTCTCGTTTTCATGCTCAATTATTTTATGCGTAAAAGTATGCCTTTTACGCGAATAATTATAGCACGGGCATTGTATTTCTGATACTAGTTACACCGATTAAACGATCATACCGTGCTCCCATTGGACAATAGTAGACGTAAATGCTATATTCGTTCTCCGTCTGGAAGAAATTACCCTCGATAGGGCCGGTCTGTCCTACGGTCTGTCCGTTAGGGACAAAGAGGTACTGATAGTTGTAACTGCCTTGTTTCAGTAAGACGGATTTCTCGTATTGATGCGTCTCCGGATTATAGCCCATCTTACTTTTCTCGTCCAATACATTATTATATAATTCACCGTTCAAATACACGTTTCCATCGGGAATTAAGTCCATGGCGAGGGTAAAGTGAACGATGTAATAGTCCGCTTCCGTATCCGGGTCGTTACAATTACTGCAACGGATGAAAAAACGGCCGTCTTGGTCTTGATCGTATTGATACGATAATTGGTCACGCCGATAGTCCGTCATCAACTCTACATGGTAATATGGATTATGGAACGAGATACTTTCTACGTGCATGCCATTGTATTTGTTGCTCAAAAATTCCATACGGCGATATTCGTTTCCTGCGGGAAAGATCAAGTTCTGATTGTTCGTATAAGAGATCTGGTTTTCTAAAATAGTCATAGGCTGAAGACCTGTTACGGCATTATCCCTGCGGTTATTCTGATAAACCCAGATTTTCAAGTCGGTCTGAGGATAGGTGATGGGGAAATTCTTGTTATTGATCGCAAAGCTGACTTGTTGGTGTGACTGATTGGTATCGATATCCGTATTTCCGCTCACCGTAGCGGCGACACTAACCATCGGCTCAAAAATAGAAAAGCATGCGGTAAATACGATCTGGGAGGGATCATCCTCGTTATATACTTGCAAGGCATAATTCCCCGAGACCTTCGGTTGAACGTCATCGTTTGGGAAAAGTAATCGGTAGTTGGTGTATTGCACCGTAGTACCCATCGCATTGGCGAAATCCTCGATCGTGCTCCCTTGGAAACCATTCATATACTCAATCGGGGAAAGATTCGATTGCGTCCAATCGGCGTTGCAATGAACCAGATTATAGGCGTATCGCCCGAAGCCCGGATTAAAAGCATCGAAATTAACTTCGATACGGTTTTCACCGCCCAGTTCAATGAATGGGTCGGAGAACATCTCGCCGGCAACCTTCACTTGGAGGGTCTTTATTTGCTTATCGCTAACGTTGGTGAAGTAAGTCACTTGAGCGTTCAACGGTACTAAAACCGTGATAAGCAGCAGAAATAGGATTTTAAAAACTTTCATTTTCTTATTACTTTCTTTAACGACGCAAAATTATGGAATTATTTCTCTATTTATTTGCCTTTCCCTGCTCTAAAGCATGAAAAAATGTTTACTTTTGCAGGAAAATTACATATAAACAATTTTAGTTGTATCATGGCAAATGTGATTAAGATTAAAAAGGGTTTAGACATTAATCTGAAGGGCAAAGCTTCGGATGTACTGTTAAACGGCGGCAAGAGCGAGTCTTACGCGATCGTCCCCGATTATTATAACGGTATTCTCCCCAAAGTTGTTGCGAAAGTAGGAGAAAAAGTCAAAGCCGGTTCTGTACTGATGATTGACAAGAACCGCCCCGAGATCAAGTTTGTTTCGCCGGTCAGTGGCGAGGTAACTGCCGTAAACCGAGGAGAGAAGCGTAAGGTGCTAAGCATCGTTGTGAAGCCGGATGCGCAGATCGAGTATGAGGAGTTCGGTAAGAAGAACGTAGCATCCCTACAGGGGGCAGAGGTGAAAGAGGCACTTCTGAACGCCGGTATGTGGCCGTTTATCAAGCAACGCCCATACGATATCATCGCCGCTCCATTGGATACTCCGCGTGATATCTTCGTTTCGGCTTTTTACTCCGCTCCGTTGGCTCCAAACTTCGATTTTATCGTAAAAGGTCAGGAGGCTGATTTCCAGACTGGATTAAACGCCCTAGCTAAATTAACGAATGGAAAAGTGTATGTGGGTGTAAGAAGTGGTTCTGTCGTGAGCGGAATGAAAGGTGTGGAGATCGTGGAAGTAGAAGGTCCGCATCCCGCGGCGAACGTTGGCGTGCAGATCAATCATATCAAGCCCGTTAACAAGGGTGAGGTAGTTTGGACGGTTAATCCGGCGGATGTGATCGTAATCGGACGCTTGTTCAACAAGGGTGTCGCCGATTTCAGTCGTATGGTTGCTATCACCGGTTCCGAGACTACCGAGAGAGGTTATGTTAAGACAATTTCAGGTTGTACGATTAAGAGCTTGGTTAACGGTAAAGTGTTAGGACAGGAACATATCCGTATTATCAGCGGTAATGTTTTGACAGGTACCAAGGTAAATATGGATGGTTACCTAGGTGCTTATGATAACCAGATCACCGTGATTCCGGAAGGTGATGAGACGCATGAGTTCTTAGGTTTCGCTATGCCTCGTTTCAACCAGTTCAGCGCCAGCCATAGTTACTTTAGCTGGTTAGGTACTAGCAAGGAATATGTGATCGACGCCCGTATCAAAGGTGGTAAACGTGCCATGATCATGTCTAATGAATACGATAAAGTGTTCCCGATGGATATCTATCCGGAATATTTGTTGAAAGCGATCATCGCGTTCGATATCGATAAGATGGAGAACCTTGGTATCTATGAGGTGGCTCCCGAGGACTTCGCTCTTTGCGAGTTCGTGGACACTTCCAAGATCGAGTTGCAGAAGATCGTTCGCGACGGATTGAACCTGTTGTATAAGGAAATGAATTAATAACATAAAAAACTTATAATACATTGAAAGCGTTAAGGAATTATCTCGACAAGATTAAGCCTAACTTTGAGGAAGGCGGAAAGCTGGCGATGTTCCGTTCTGTTTTTGACGGTTTCGAAACATTCTTATTTGTTCCGAACGAGACCTCTAAAACGGGCGTACATATTCATGACTGTATTGATTCAAAGCGTGCCATGACCGTGGTTATCATCGCTTTGTTGCCTGCTTTGCTTTTTGGTATGTATAATGTCGGTTATCAGCACAATTTAGCTGTGGGGGCTGATCCGGGATTTTTGATGACTTTTATTTTTGGATTTTTGGCGGTATTGCCTAAGATCATTGTTTCGTATGTGGTAGGTTTGGGTATAGAGTTCGCTGTCGCCCAAGTGAAGAAGGAAGAGATTCAAGAAGGATTCTTGGTTTCCGGTATCTTGATTCCGATGATCGTTCCGGTCGATACTCCGTTATGGATGATCGCTGTAGCTACTGCTTTCGCTGTTATTTTCGCGAAAGAGGTATTTGGTGGTACGGGATATAATATATTTAATGTAGCATTGGTTACACGTGCGTTCTTATTCTTCGCTTACCCGGCAGCAATGTCTGGTGATCAAGTGTTCGTTCGTACGGCTGATACGTTTGGTATCGGGGCTGGCCAAGTAGTTGACGGTTTTTCCGGAGCTACTCCGCTAGGACAAGTCGCTATCGCTGGTAAGGAGATGATCGGTTCTTTCCAAGCTGTTGACGTATTAGGCAACCCGATCTCTACTTGGGACGCGTTTATTGGTTTGATCCCGGGCTCTATCGGTGAGACTTCCGTATTGGCTATTTTGATCGGTGCGGTTATCTTGTTGGTTACGGGTATCGCAAGTTGGAAGACAATGGTTTCCGTGTTCGTGGGTGGTGCTTTCATGTCATTGATCTTTAATATGATCGGTACTACGGTCGCTATGTGCGTATCTCCGCTGGATCACTTGTTCTTAGGTGGTTTCGCTTTTGGTGCCGTGTTCATGGCTACAGACCCTGTGACTTCCGCTCGTACGGAGACAGGTAAATATATCTATGGTTTCCTTGTAGGTGCTATGGCCATTATTATTCGTGCGTTGAACCCGGGTTATCCAGAGGGTATGATGCTCGCTATCCTGTTGATGAACGTGTTCGCTCCGCTGATCGACTATTATGTTGTGGAAGCTAATATCTCTCGCAGATTGAAACGTGTAATAAAATAAAGTAAGAAGGAATATGGCTAAATATAAATGTAAGGTATGTGGCTATGTCCACGAGGGAAATAAGGCTCCTGACACTTGCCCGGTATGTTCCGCTCCTGCTTCCGAATTTGAGGAAATCAAGGAGGAGGGCGCCGCTAAGAAAGGCATAAACCGGGATAGCAATGTTTATACGGTTGTTTATGCGGCTGTGATGGTTGTGCTAGTGGCTGTCGTATTGGCGTTTACTTCACAATCATTGAGAAGTTTTCAGAAACAGAACGAGGATAACGATAAGAGACAACAAATTCTGCGTTCTATCAACGTAAATGTTTCTTCTTCTGAGGCTGAGACCAAGTACAACGAGTTGATCAAGGAAGCTTTCTTGGTAAACGAGAATGGTGAGAAGGTTGAAGGCGACGCTTTCGCTACGGATGTAGTTAAGGCTGCCACTGAGCATCAATATCCGGTTTTCGTCGCGAATGTAGATGGTCAACCGAAATATATCATGGCTTTGCATGGAGCAGGTCTTTGGGGTCCGTTATGGGGTTATATCTCTGTAGATAGTGATAAGAATACTATTTATGGTGCTGACTTCAGCCACCAAGGTGAAACTCCGGGTCTGGGAGCTGAGATCTCTAAACCGGCGTTCAGCAATGAGTTCAAAGGTAAGAAGATCTTCATGAGTGGAGAATTCAAGTCTGTCGCTGTTGTTAAGCCGGGTAAGAGCGTAGCGGGACAGGATTATGTAGACGGTATCTCAGGTGGTACAATTACCAGTAAAGGTGTGGATGAAATGTTATTCAACAGCTTGAGCGGTTATGTTAAATTTTTGACCTCACAAAATTAAGTAGAAGATGGGATTATTATCTGAAAAGAATAAAGAAGTTCTGTTAGGCCCGTTGAGCGCTAACAACCCGGTTGTCGTTCAGATGTTGGGTATTTGCTCTGCGTTGGCTGTAACATCAAAACTTGAGCCGGCCATCGTGATGGGTATCTCGGTGACGGCTGTCGTAGCTTTCGCTAACGTGATCATTTCATTGATGCGTAATACGATTCCGAACCGTATCCGTATTATCGTGCAATTGGTGGTAGTTGCCGCTTTGGTGACAATCGTTAGTGAGGTGTTGAAAGCTTTTGCTTATGACGTAAACAAACAGCTTTCCGTATTTGTCGGTTTGATCATTACGAACTGTATCTTGATGGGACGTCTGGAAGCGTTCGCCTTGGGTAACGGCCCATGGGAATCGTTCTTGGATGGCATTGGTAACGGTCTGGGATATGCGATTATTCTTATTATCGTAGGTTTCTTCCGTGAATTGCTAGGATCTGGTACCTTATTGGGTTTCCAAGTGATTCCGCAGGCATTCTATGATCTGGGTTACGTGAACAATGGTTTGATGATCTTGCCTCCGATGGCGTTGATCGTGATCGCTGTTATTATTTGGGTTCATCGTGCTAAGAACAAGGAACTTCAAGAAAATTAATGTTAACGATTAAACGAATAATAGAATGGAACAATTATTAAGCACATTCGTCCGCTCGATCTTCGTTGACAACATGATCTTCGCATACTATTTGGGTATGTGCTCTTTCGTGGCTGTCTCAAAGAACGTGAAGACCGCTTTAGGATTAGGTATAGCAGTGACATTCGTACTTTTCTGTACGTTGCCGATTAACTATATGCTTGAGAATTATGTATTGAAAGAAGGTGCGTTAAGTTGGTTAGGCCCGGAATATGCGGAGGTGAACCTTAGCTTCTTGGCGTTTATTATCTTTATCGCCGTTATCGCTTCTTTCGTGCAGTTGGTCGAGATGGTAGTCGAGAAATTCTCTCCGTCTTTGTATGCTTCCCTTGGTATCTTTTTGCCGCTGATCGCTGTAAACTGCGCTATCTTGGGTGGTTCTCTGTTTATGCAACAAAAAGCGTTCCCTAATGTAGGTGTCGCCACTGTTTATGGTTTAGGATCTGGTATCGGTTGGTTGCTGGCTATCGTAGGTATGGCGGCTATCCGTGAGAAATTGTCATATTCAAATGTCCCCAATGCTTTGAAAGGTTTGGGTATTACTTTCATCATCACGGGTTTGATGGGTATGGCATTCATGTGTTTCTCTGGTCTGAAGATTTAAGTATTAACGCATTAAACAAAATATAAAGATGACTTTATTAATGTCGGGCGGACTTACGATTGGTGTCAGCGCAATAGTATTCTTATTGATCACGCTGATCTTGGTCGGTTTGCTTTTGTTCGCCAAAGCAAAATTGGTGCCTTCAGGGAATGTAAGCTTGAAGGTTAACGGAGAGAAAGATATAGAGACCCCGATTGGTGGAACTTTGCTAGGTGCGCTACAGAGCGGTGGCATCTTCTTGTCTTCCGCTTGTGGTGGTGGTGGTAAATGCGGTCAGTGCCGTGCTCAAGTTATTGATGGCGGTGGCGAGATCCTACCTACTGAGAAAGGTTTCTTCTCTCGTAAACAAGTGAAAGATCATTGGCGTTTGGCTTGTCAATGCAAGGTGAAAGAGGATATGGTCGTTCAGGTACCAGACGAGGTATTTGGCGTTAAGGAATGGGAATGCGAGGTTATCAGTAACAAGAACGTCGCTACATTTATCAAGGAGTTTATCGTTGCGTTGCCTAAAGGTGAGCACATGGACTTTATTCCGGGTTCTTACGCTCAGATCAAGATCCCTACATACTCAATGGATTATAACAAGGATATCGATAAGAGCTTGATCGGCCCCGAGTATCTGCCGGCTTGGGAGAAATTCGGTTTATTCGGTTTGAAGTGTAAGAACGACTCACCGTCTATCCGTGCCTATTCTATGGCTAACTATCCTGCTGAGGGTGACCGTATCATGTTGACCGTGCGTATCGCTACGCCGCCGTTCAAACCGAAACCACAAGTTGGCTTCATGGATGTGATGCCGGGTATCGCTTCTTCTTATATCTTTACGTTGAAACCGGGTGATAAGGTGACTATGAGTGGTCCTTATGGTGATTTCCACCCAATTTTCGATTCTAAGAGAGAGATGATGTGGATTGGTGGTGGTGCTGGTATGGCTCCGTTGCGTGCCCAAATCATGCACATGACGAAGACGTTGAAGACTACGGATCGTAAGATGTCTTACTTCTATGGCGCGCGTGCCTTGAACGAAGTGTTCTATTTGGAAGATTTCTTGGAAATAGAGAAAGAATTCCCAAACTTTACGTTCCACTTGGCGCTTGACCGTCCTGATCCTGCCGCTGATGCTGCGGGTGTTAAATATACGGCTGGATTCGTTCATCAAGTAATCCATGATACTTACTTGAAGGATCACGAGGCTCCGGAAGATATCGAATACTACATGTGTGGTCCGGGCCCGATGTCAAAGGCCGTAGAAAATATGCTGGATAACTTGGGTGTACCTCGTGAGATGTTGCACTTCGATGATTTCGGTGGATAAAATAGGATTTCTATATCTACAGATAGAAGGCGGGGGTAAGATCCTCGCCTTTTTTATTTTGGCCCTGAAACTCCTCTTTACGAAGATATACTTCAAATGCTATAGGATATATACTGCATGTGTCATAGGATATATACTTCATTAACGAAATAAGTCGTACTTCTATGTCGGCACATTAAAAATGTTGACTATGCCTAAATTTACTTCATAGATTTTACTGTTATTTTCTAAGGTACTTCACATCTTAGAGAACCTTCTCCTGAAAAACTTCACGGGGTTGAAAGTTGTTTCCTGAACCGGTTCACAGCGGCAAAAATACCGTTTTTCTTTTTCCATGCAAAACAACCATGAAAAAACCACTGCGGAGGAAGCCTTGCGGCTGGAGGCGCAAAGCCTCCATTGAGCGATCACATACAAGTCAGTGCTTCTCGGAACCTGACAGGTGGGAGCATGTCCCTGTTGCTCCTATGCGGTCTCCTATTGTTGTAGAAGTCTATGATCCTCGCCAACAAATCCCTTGCGGCCACCACGTCCGGGGGGCGTTTCATCCTGTAGAGCCATTCCTGCTTGATGATGCCGTTGACCCGCTCGGCGATCGCGTTGTCGGTAGGCTTGTAGTCCTCCGTCATGCTGATCGTGGCTTTAATGGCCTGTAGACGATCAATATATTGATTACAACAATATTAAACGCCGCGGTCGGAGTGGTGGATCAGTCCATCGAACCCCAGGGGTGACACGTGCGAGATACCCATGTCCAGAGCCGTCACGGTGTTGGAGGCGACCAAGCTGTCGGAAAGGACCCAGCCTATGATCTCATGCGTGAACGCGTCCGTCAGGAGATGCAGGTAGGCCACGCCCTCATCGGTGTCGATATAGGTGATGTCGGCCACTCACAATTGGTTGATCCTGTTGACGGTCAATCCCTTGATCATGTTCTTGTACTTCCTGTAAGGATGGTTGGAGCTTGTCGTGTGACGGCGCTTCCCGGGCTTCAGCATCAGGTGTGACTCATGCATCAGCCCGTAGAACCAATCCCGGCCACGCATCCCGTCCGGATAGAGTTCCTTGAGCATCAGGTACAGCTTGTACGCCCCGATGCCCGGAGCCTCATGCCGGATATCCCTCACGGTGTCAAGTATCTCTTTCTCTGACAATTCCCTGCGCATACGTTTCTCCTTGCTCACGGAGTAATAACCTTCTCTTGTCTTGCCAAACAGCCCGCTCAGGCTACCGATCGATTCCTTGGGATGCCTGAGCCGAAGGTTGTCTACCGCTTGGCGCCAGCTTTTTTTAGCAGGTCGATGCCATATTGTTCCCGCCCGATCTTAAGAAGCTCATGCAGAGCCTCATTGCGCAACTCTGAGTAGGCCAACGCCTTGCGTAGGCGCAAGTTCTCCTCCCGGAGCCTCTCGCTCTCCGTTTGGGGACCGGTCGCCTTGGATGATTCGGATTTCTTTCGTGCCATATATACCTGATGCTCTAACTCTGTCAGATCGGACGGTAAAGATAGCGTTTTTGACTCAAAATAACGTTCCCAGCGACTAAATGTCACGTAATCAACCGAATATTTCTTACATAGGCTGTACTTGGTTGAGCCACTCTCATAATACTCCTTCAGCATACGGAGCTTGAACTCCATGCTGTAACTTTTACGTTCTCTTGCTTTGTTTGACATCTTACACACGTTCTTTTAATTGTTAATTGCGTGTGAAGTAAATCTGTATCATGTCATGTAATTATTTTGAAATAATATGCAGCGTTTATCGTTTTATAAGCATCTAAACTTATATAGTCATAAAAACAAGTTAGACATGAAGCCATTGATTTTATCTTTTTTTGCGGTTTTATTAGGATACTCATTCTTTTTCGATAAAGATGATGAAATAAAATTGCGTAATGTTGACCAGATATCGTTGGAATCTAATTCTACGATACCTGAGAGGGGTGATTCTGTCACTTTGTATGCGAAAAGGCTCCCTAATACTCCGGAATATATTTTACGAATCGCAAAACCGGAGGATTATCTCTTTACGAAATAAAATTTTCGTGTTAAAATATTTGTTTATTTGACGAATATTGCTATGTTTGTGCCCATGTAACTTTTAATGCGTGGGATATGGATTTGAAATCTACTCAATATATAGAAAAAACAGGAAGTGTCGCAAAGGCATTCCTGTTTCTTTTTCTTCTCTTTCTATCAAGCATATATAATCTGTTTAAGTTTGCCTGCCTTGAAAATGAGGAGGTAGAAGTATCAGATATGGTGCTACCTTCTAAGACTTCCGGTGATGTCGAGTATATAGAACAAGATGACTTATCTGCAAACTGTAAATTCCTGATCGATAGAACTACTCACTGGTTGGGCTGAGTAAGCCCTTATCTGATCCGTGCGAGTGCATAGAAGGATAAGGGGGACTTATTTTAGATAATTAAACGATTTTCTCCAATAGATTGTATTCCGGTATATCTTCGAGGAAAGCATACGTCTGTTTCTCATAGTCAATTTTGCAACAAAAATGACGGATGCCGTTGCTTACGGTTAAGTATTTTACGTGTAAGACCATGTTATAACGTACGATTTGATCGAATACAGCGCTTGTTATCTCGATATGTGGAGCTTTATATTCAATAATCATTAGAGGTGCTAGAAACCGATTGTATGCAACGGTATCGCATCGCTTGGATGTTCCGTTTAGTTTTACCGCTACTTCATTCGCTAAAAGTTCTTGAGGATAGTTTTTTTCCGTGACCAAATAGTTCACGAAATGTTGTCGTACCCATTCCTCTGGCGTTAATGCGACAAATTTTCGGCGTACAGGATCCCAAATAGAAGGCTTTCCTGCTTTCTTCGTAACTTTGACTGAGAATTTTGGTAGATTTAATGGGAGCATTTGCTATATTTGCTATTTATATTCTAACTAAAATGCACCTCAAAGGTAGTTATTTATGAGAACAAAACAAGAAATCGTAGAAAATTGGCTGCCTCGTTATACCGAGCGAAAGCTAGAAGACTTCACTAAGCACATATTACTCACTAACTTTACTAAATATGTCGAGATATTTGCGGATCATTTTAATGTCCCGATTTTGGGATTGAAAAGTTCGATGCCCAATGCCTCGGCAGAAGGGATTACCATTATCAATTTTGGGATGGGAAGTGCGAACGCTGCTACAATCATGGATTTATTGTCAGCAGTCATGCCCAAAGCGGTGCTTTTCCTCGGTAAATGTGGAGGATTAAAAAGAGCGAATGTATTAGGGGATTATGTATTGCCAATAGCGGCGATCCGAGGTGAGGGAACGTCGAATGAGTATTTACCACCTGAGGTACCTTCATTGCCCGCTTTTTCAATGCTTCGTGCCATTTCTTCCGCCATACGTGATCATGGAAAAGATTATTGGACAGGTACGATTTACACGACAAATCGCAGGGTTTGGGAATACGATAATGATTTCAAGGAATATCTTCGTAGTACGCATGCCACTGGTATCGATATGGAAACCGCAACCTTGCTTACTGCCGGTTTCGCTAACCAAATACCTACGGGTGCATTGTTGATGATATCGGATAAACCGATGGAAGAAGATGGTGTAAAAACAGAAGCGAGTGACCGGAAGGTAACTCAACAATTTGTAGGAGAACAGGTAATGTTGGGAGTTGAAGCTCTTCAACAGATTTTGGATGGTAAGAAAACCATCCGTCATATCCGTTTTAGTTGGTAATAGCGAAACCTCATAATTTATGGCAAAAAAAGAAATTACTTTCGAGGAGATTTGTAGGGATATAACAGCAAGGAAGTTTCAGCCTGTTTATGTGTTAATGGGCGAAGAGCCTTTCTTCATCGATCAAATAACAGATTTGTTATTAAAAAGCGTATTAGAGGAATCTGAGAGAGATTTCAATCAGATTATTCTATACGGCGCAGATACAGATGCCATTTCTATTATCAATGCGGCACGTCGTTTTCCGATGATGTCCGAATATCAATTGATCGTTGTTCGAGAGGCTCAATTAGTGAGAGATATAGAGTTGCTGAGCAGTTATGTGAAGAATCCTTTGTCATCAACTATTTTGGTCATAAATTACAAATATAAGACTTTAGATCGCCGTCGTGCGTTAGCGGCCGCAACCGATAAAAACGGTATTTTATATGAGTCAAAAAAGATCCCGGATTATAAAATGCCGAGTTTTATCACCTCTTTGATGCAACAGCGTTCTATCGGTATCGATCCAAAAGCCGCTCAAATGCTCTCAGATTTCCTTGGAAACGATTTAAACCGTCTCAATAAGGAATTAGATAAGCTGGCAATTATCTTGGCTGAAAAGGCCTCAAAACGCATCACACCGGAATTGATCGAGCAAAATATAGGGATTAGTAAAGAATACAATAACTTTGAGCTGATAAAGGCACTTGCCATGAAGGATATATTAAAGGCTAACCGGATCGCTCAGTATTTTGAGAAAAAACCTAAAAGTAATCCGATACAGATGACACTTCCTGTATTATTTAACTATTTCTCAAACTTGCTGATTTGTTATTATTCAAAGGATCGATCGGAATCAGGATTGATGACCGCACTTGGTTTACGGGGAACTTATCAAGTAAAGGACTATCTTTTGGGGATGAAAAATTATCCAGCGATGAAAGTTTTTAATTTGATCAGCGATATCCGAACGACTGACGCAAGATCTAAGGGAGTGGAAAACTCTTCAGCGACAGATGCAGATTTACTAAAAGAATTACTTTACAAAATTTTACATTAAACAGAAATCATAGACTTAGTGCAGGCAAAAGGGCCTTTTTTCCTAGAATGATGAAAAAGTCAAACTGGAAAAAGAGGCCTTTTTGTTTATTTATCAATTAATTACGCATATTTTATCTCTCTGAGATTTTAAAATTTATTCAATCACGTACCTTCTTCCTCAAAAATTCCAAGAAATCCATACTTAAAGCTATAATCGGTATAGCCATAGATTGCCTTCATTATCCGTTAAAGGAAAAATAGACAAGTTGGCAGTAAAATAAATAGAGTAAAATTATATTGTATACAAATATAACCGAGAAATGAATGTTTACAATCATATATACAATAAAAGTATTTGAGTAGATTACAAATGTTGGTGGTTTTTGTAATCATTATATAGACGTTACAAATGTATCATGTTCACATTACTAATATAAATCATGGATTACTATATATTTCTTTATCCACGTAAGATTTGCTATAAATTATAAATAACCAGTTTTTTATATAGAAATATTGATTGTTTACATTAACTAAACATGTTTTTCTGTCTACAAACGTATAAAAACCCCCTAACTATACATCATATGTATTATTATATTTACATATAGATCAGATATATATGCTATTTTTCTAAAGTTTTTCTAAATACTCTATACCTCCTTCTTGAACACGGTTTACAGTTCTACCCATCACATATGTATCGGCGTGATACATATGTATCAATTTAGTTTTATAAAAATAAATTGCACAAATGGAAATATTGATTTATCTTTGTATCCAGTTTACTTTGTGGATATTTATCTTAGTAAACGGTCATAATGGCAGTATTCTAGTAAGAATTTAAGATATATATGAATATGAGAGATCGTATTTTAAAAATAATGGAACGTGAAGGACTTACCCCTTCTAAATTTGCCGAATCGATCGGTATACAGCGTTCGGCAATGTCACATATTATATCTGGGAGAAATAATCCGAGTTTGGATGTTCTGCTAAAAATACTGGAACGGTTCACTTATGTTGATTCTGACTGGCTATTGTTTGGCAAAGGCGAAATGGTCCGAGAACATGTGTTAACTGAACCTAATTTGTTTACAAATATGCTTGAAAATCGTCCCAATGTACAAGTTGTTGCCGAAAATCGCAAGGAAATTGGGGTTGAGATACCTGTAAACATCCAAAAACAACCTGTTGTAGAGCAAGTTATATGCCAAGAAAAGCCTTCTAAAAATGTTAGTAAAATAATGATATTTTACTCCGACAATACGTTTGATACTTTCGTCCCTGAAAAAAACAAGAAAGACTAAGGTAAACTGTTCGGTATATACGTTATATTCATGTATCTTTGCGGATAAATTGAGTAATCGTGTATATGAAGAAGTACATCTTAGACATGAAGGTAACTGAAAACTGTCACCTTCATAAAAATTATTGCCTGCTAAAGTTAACCTCGGATGGGAATCTTCCAGAGATGCTTCCCGGACAATTTGTAGAGGTTCATGTAGAAAACTCTCCTACAACATTCTTACGTCGTCCGATTTCTGTCAACTATGTAGATAAGTCTAAAAATGAGTTGTGGTTATTGATTCAACTTGTTGGTGATGGCACGAGAAAAATGGCAGAATTCCGTCCCGGTGATATTGTAAACATAATGCTACCACTGGGTAATAGTTTTACAATTCCTTCCAAGGAACAGGAGAACAAAAGACTTTTGCTGATTGGTGGTGGTGTTGGAACCGCTCCGATGTTATATCTAGGAGCTTGTTTAAAAGAAGCCGGTTTTGAGCCTACTTTTCTACTTGGGGCTCGTTCTAAGGATGATGTATTGCAATTAGATGAATTCCAGAGATTTGGTAAGGTTTATATCACAACCGAAGATGGTTCGCTAGGCGAGAAAGGGTATGTGACTAACCATACGATCCTTAAAGAGGTCCGATTTGACCAGATTTATACTTGTGGTCCTAAACCAATGATGGTGGCGGTAGCGAAATACGCAGGTGCGGAAGCTATTTCTTGCGAGGTTTCTCTTGAGAACACGATGGCTTGTGGCATAGGTGCTTGTTTGTGCTGCGTAGAGAAAAACAAGGAAGGTCATAATGTGTGTGTATGTACAGAAGGTCCCGTATTTAATATTGAGAAATTGTCATGGCTGAATTAAATGTAAACATTGGGAATTTACCGTTGAAAAATCCGGTAATGACAGCATCCGGCACGTTCGGATATGGTATAGAATATGCTGATTTCATGGATATTTCACGTTTGGGGGGTATTTTCGTGAAAGGTACCACTATCCAACCTCGTGAAGGTAATGATTATCCAAGAATGGCGGAGACTCCTTCCGGAATGTTGAATGCCGTGGGGCTTCAGAATAAGGGCGCCGATTATTTCGCTGAGCATATTTATCCGGAGATCAAGGACATCGATACGAATATGATCGTAAACGTGAGTGGATCTTCGATTGAAACGTATGTCGAGTGTGCGGAAAAGATCGCAGAGTTAGATAGGATTCCCGCTATCGAACTGAACATTTCTTGTCCGAACGTAAAGCAAGGTGGTATGGCTTTCGGCGTTACTACGTGTGGTGCGGGGGAGGTTGTAAAGGCTGTTCGTAGGGTTTATCCAAAGACACTTATTGTAAAACTTTCTCCTAATGTAACTGATATTACAGAGATCGCTAAAGCTGTTGAAGCGGAGGGTGCGGATTCTGTTTCGTTAATTAATACGATGCTTGGAATGGCCATCGACGCAGAGAAACGTAAACCTATATTATCTACAATAACTGGAGGTCTTTCCGGGCCTTGCGTAAAACCTGTAGCTCTACGTATGGTATGGCAAACGTATCATGCGGTAAAGATTCCAATTATAGGTTTGGGAGGTATTTCAAATTGGAAAGATGCCGTGGAGTTCATGTTAGCTGGGGCTAGTGCTATCCAGATCGGAACTTATAACTTTGTAGATCCAACTGTTTCTATCAAGGTTATTGATGGATTGAATGACTATTGTGACCGACATGGTTTTAAATCAGTAAAAGAGTTGATCGGAGCATTGGATATTCAGAGATAATCTAAGTTCATTTATAGACTTTATTTCCATTTTTTCAATAATAAAAAAGGATGTGTTCGCTTACGCAAAAAGAACACATCCTTTCTTTTTATTATGAAAGATTATTCGATCTCTAATACGGCCGGACAATGATCAGAATGTACGGCATCGTTTAATATATAAGCGGCTTTAACTTTCGGCTTCATATTGTCGCTAACCATACAATAATCAATACGCCATCCTTTATTTTTAGATCTGGAATTGAAGCGATAACTCCACCATGTATATTCTTGCTTATCCGGGTTCAAGAAGCGAAATGTATCCGTAAAACCTGCGGATAAGAAGCGAGTCATCCATTCCCGTTCTTCCGGAAGGAAACCACTGTTCTTTGCGTTCCTGATCGGATCATGAATATCTATCGGCTCGTGGCAAATGTTGTAATCGCCACAGAGAATTAAGTTCAGACGGGATTTCTGTAACTCAACGACATATTTCTGGAAATCTTCTAACCATATCATCTTAAAATCCTGCCGTTCATCCCCACTAGTCCCGGAAGGATGATAGACACTTACGATCGATACATCCCCGAAATCCGCACGGAGGAAACGTCCCTCATTATCATACTTCTCGATCCCCATTCCATACTCGATATGATCCGGTTCCTGTTTCGTAAGAATGGCCACGCCACTATATCCCTTCTTTTGGGCACTAAACAAATAAGACTTATATCCTAAAGCCTCGAATGTTTCCGATGGAAACTGGTCTGGTTGTAACTTTGTCTCTTGGATACATAACACGTCTGGCTGTTCTTGAGCCAACCATTCGGGCAAGCCTTTACCTACGGCAGCCCTTAATCCATTTGTATTGTACGTTATTATTTTCAATTTTTCTAAGTTTAGAGGTGAATGACTTTTAATCTGTCTCAAAGATACAACTTTTGACGATTTTACATTGTTTTCATTCCATAATCGGTACATAGAAATTTTCTATATTTGTATAACTTAGAATGAATGACAGACTATGCTGGAACATTTGAACGATATTTTAGAGAATACTCAGATAACGGCCTCGACCGCCGCCGTACGATTAGCTATCAGTTTCGTGCTTGGCGCTATTATCGGTGTAGAAAGACAATTTCGCCGCAGGGACGCTGGTATGCGAACCTTTACCTTGATCTGTATGGGATCCGCCGCCGCCATGTTGATATCTATCTGGATACCACAAACCTATCCGAATTTCTTGAATGGAGATCCGGGGCGTATCGCCGCCCAAGTCCTTACAGGTATTGGTTTCTTGGGAGCAGGAGCTATTATTCAAAGTCATGGAAGCGTGCATGGACTCACTACGGCGGCTTGTATTTGGGTAATGGCTGTAGTAGGTTTGGCCGCTGGTGCCGGCATGTTCTTGGCCGCTTCTATCACTACGGCATTTACCTTGTTCGTATTGGTCTCTTTAGAAAGGCTGGAGCGACGTATGTATTTGGATGGTGTTAATAAAATACTTACGATAAATTGCTCAACCTCGACTCCCGATCTTAAAGGTATCCGGAAAATCTTGGAAAATAGGAGCATATTTATCGTAAGTCTTTCTTATGAGCATAATTACGACAAGAATACGTCGACAATTACCTATAAAGTCAATGTGAAATCCAAGTCCTCTTACAGTGAGTTATTCACTGAGATTCGAAAACTTGGTTACATTTCACAAATACGTCTTCTAGCTTGACAATGCCGTTTATTCAAGTTCACCCTTTAGCATATGCCCGGCGATACGAGCCGCTTCCTCAACGTATTTACCGCAAGGACGTTTGGCATAATACTGTTGTGTGCGTGCGGAAGGAGCGGGATTCGTCGATGTCTCTTCCGGAGGAAGAAGGCTACGGCAAATGATCGTCCCATGTTTCTCCTTGAATAAAGCCGCCATTTTTTGTACCATGCCATAGTTGCGGGCACGCGCCTCTTGATCTAGCGGATCAAATACCGGATACTTAAATCCGGCTAACATCGCCATTGCGTTTACGGTACCACAAACCTCACGCATGCGTCCGACACCTCCTCCAAAAGATACAGACATCTTTTTCGCCAGTTCTAAATCCAACTCGAAGACATCCGAATAAGCGAGGAATACAGATTGAGCGCAATTATATCCGGACTCGAAGTTGTGGACCGCTTGGTTCACACGCTCCTCTATATCAAAGGATTTCATAGTCAACACAAGCTCTGTCCGCCTTTACCGGGCCAATAATTCCTTTAGCGACCGCTACATGTTCCGGATGATTAGCGTACGTATTTACATCTTCCAAGGTAGGCAATTCAGTAGTTAAAATAATATCCCAAGTCTCCGCCGGATTACAATTAAAATCTACACGGATCATTTTCAATACGTCTATCTTATTGATTAAGGCTTCCAGTTTATCCTTAATTTCTTGCATTTTGGCTTGCTTCTCAGCCGGAGTTTGAAACTCCCTCAACTTAAACATTACAATATGTCTGATCATAATCGCTATACGTTAATTATATATATTACATCTGTTCATCCAAATACGAATCCTTGTATCCAAGGAAATATAAGATACCATCGAGGCCAATCGTAGAGATAGATTGCTTGGCGGTCGCCTTAACCTTTGGTTTGGCATGGAAGGCGATACCTAGACCGGCGATACTAATCATCGGCAAGTCGTTCGCCCCGTCGCCAACCGCTACAGTCTGGCGAATATCTACGTTCTCCACTTGCGCAATCAGGCGTAATAACTCCGCTTTACGCTTCCCATCTACGATATCACCCACATGATTACCCGTTAGCTTGCCATTCTCGATCTCAAGCTCGTTGGCGTATACATAGTCGATATTATATTTTTGTTTAAGGAAATTACCGAAATAAGTGAAACCTCCGGAAAGGATAGCGATCTTGAAGCCCACCTTTTTCAAGATACGCATCAAGCGGTCCACACCTTCGGTGATCGGCAGATTCTCGGCGATCTCCTGCATCACGGATACGTCCAACCCCTTTAATAAGGCACAACGCTGGCGGAAGCTCTCGCAGAAATCGATCTCTCCACGCATGGCTGCCTCTGTAATCGCTTTTACTTGATCGCCAACTCCGGCACGTATCGCCAACTCGTCGATAACCTCCGTCTCTATCAAGGTAGAGTCCATATCGAAACAAATCAGACGGCGCATACGGCGATACATGCTATCCTCTTGGAAAGAGATATCCATCTCAAGCTCCGTGGAAAGTTTCATGAACTCCGCTTTCATGCACTCCTTGTTTTTCGGGGTACCACGTACGGAAAACTCCACGCTCGCCTTAGGAGTACGGGCATTCTCGTCCAACGGGATACGTCCCGTGAGCCGCTTGATATCATCAATATTCATATCTTGCTCCGCTACGATCCGGGAAACACCCGCGATTTGCTTGGCCGTAAGCTTACGGCTTAATATCGTGATGATATACCGGTTCTTGCCCTGCATACTTACCCATTTACTATATTCTTGCTCTGTAATGGGATTGAAACGGATATTGACGTCTAATTCGTAACTCTTGAACAGTAGTTCTTTCAATATATCGCCGGAATTTCCTTCCGTGCTTTGAAACAAGATACCCAATGATAAATGGTTATGGATATCCGCTTGACCGATATCGAGGATAACAGCGTTGTTCTTGGCTAGAATCTCCGTAAGAGCTGCCGTTACACCCGGACGATCCGCACCATTGATATTTATCAGTATTATTTCGTCGTTTTGTGCCATATTTGTCATTCTATTAGGCAAAAGTACGTAAGAATTATCGAAAAAGAGTATATTATATTAAACATTTTTGCTTATATTTGTTTTATCGTATTAACGACAAAATGTTTAATGAGAACCTGGCAACCTTAAAAAGTCCTGACCGGCAGGCGAAATGTATGAGAATCCAATTTGAAATCAAGGAAAAGTTGCCCGACATTATTTCTGAAATACTTCATTCAGATAAGTGGCTGACTTTAGTGAGAGATGAGAATCATGGATTGCGACGTGTGACGATTAAAGATCCCTACTTTGATTCAGAGGCATGCGTCGATATCTGGGAGCATGAGATTCATGTAACGACAGCTTGGTCTAACTACACCTATCGAATCTATCAAAAAGGTAATTCTGTTTGGTGCGAATACATTGGCGCTTATAGAGGATTGTTGGAACAAAACCTTTTGCCGACAATGACTCCGAAAGAAAACATTCTGGATTCGGAAGTATTGAACAGTTCTTTGTTTGGTGACAGAAAGGAGACCTTGAGAAATTACAGCGCGGAAAACCTTAAGCTGAAGAATTTTAGGCGGGATAATTTCGCCGCAGAATATCAACTGGCTTCTCCGCAAGACCATCCTAAGATCGTATATGATGAGTTTATTAAAGAAGGGGTTCCAATTCCCCCTCCTGAAGATAGAAAAGAAAAGTCCGGTAATTAATACCGGACTTTTTTTATTTGAGGATCATCGCATGATACCCGAATCCTCGTCACTATTCCAAAGTTTCTTGTTGGCCTCCTTGAACTTGCGGCCGAAGTCAAAATTCCAAGAGAAGGTTAGCATCAACATTCGGCTGAAGTCGTTCGCGTACATGTTCGTACGGCTGGGAGCGTAAGCGTTCCGATTTTCCTCTACCCGTTTGTACTGGCTGGAGAAAGGCATCATCAATCCGGCTCCAACGGCGAATTTACCTTGATTGTACCGGAACATAAACATATGGATATTCTCGCCGCCATGCAATAATTCGCCGACAAACGTATTATAGCTACTTTGTATCTGGAACATAGCCATGAATTTCTTGTACATAGCCATGACGGAAGCCCGGTAATACCAATTGTTATAGGTATGCGAGTAACTATTTCCTTCGCTGATATAACGATTGACTCCACCTGTCACGGATAGGCTTATGATCCGCTTGATGATAGGGCCGACACGTAATGTCAAGTCACCGCTTAGTTTCTGCCATCCTTTTTGGTTATCGGTAATGCGAATGAACTTATTATTTTCTCGTATCACTTCCTCCATGATCCGGTCCGGGCTATTACTGTAATAAAAGTTTAAGTCTCCGGTGAATATTCCTTTTTTATATAGATAATTGGCTTGCATGTCATAACTCTTATAGGGTTTCAGATAAGGATTTCCCCGGCGTATCTGGAGCGTATCGATGTATTGCTCGATGGCGCTTAGTTCCGATAGGCTAGGTGAGACATTATTTACGCTACCGTTTACCCGGAAATACATATTATCCGTAAAGTTATATTGTAAGGATACCTTTGGGCGGAACGTATAATATTGATAATCTTCCTCGCCTTCTTGCTTGAGCCATGAGCGGGAGACACCTATTCCGGCCGTATAATTCAACTTCTTGACACGTCCGCTGAATTCCGTATAGAGATACGTCTCCGACTGTTTCATCTTGGTTCGTCCTCCAACCGTTCCGCTGTAGGTGTTATCCGTCCACGATTGGGTGTGTTTCAATCCTCCTCCCAATCGACCGGCCTCGAATTGCCGTTCGTAGATTCCCTCGCCGATGATGGAATATTTGTCTCCGTCCACGTTCGACAAGATATCCGATAAGAGGATATCGTTTTTCCATTCTTGATACATTTGGTTTGCGTTCGTATGTATGTACGTACCTACCATATTAAGTATCAATGTCTGCTTATGTGGTAAGGAGTGTTGGTAATAAAGGTCGAGGGAAGGACGTTTGGTAGAGTTGCTATTTGGATTCCAAGCGTATGTCTTATCCTCGGGATGGTTATTGGTATACAGGTTCTTATCACTACCTTTATCCTCATCCGATAGGAAATAGCGTAGCGTGGCATTGAAATAATAATGGTCGTTATCTACCAAATTGTAATTAAGAGAGAGGTTATGGGCGGTCTCAGACATTCCTCTTGGCAGACCTTCCGAGGTACGTTCCAGCGTCTCGCCATTCTCAAAGCGGAAGGTCTCGACTCCTTCCGTCCAGATATGATACGGATTCCGGTAACGGACGGCGTATTGCAATCCGAACTCTGATTTCTTATGATTGAACTTCACCGATACTTGATCGTCTCCAAAAGAGGTGGTCGGCGAATTACTAAGATCCAGATTGACAGAACCTCCGCTAGTTTCCCTCCGTACAATGTAATCGAGTACGACAGAGGCGTTACCGTAACGTAAGCCCGGATTATCATGATATTCTATCCGGATTACCTCCTGTGGCGATAAACCCCGGATATCGGACAGCTCTACCTTGATACCGTTGATACAGAATTGAATCGTCCCTTCATTCGATAGCGATACGCTATTCCGGATCGGGTCCACTTCCAAACGGGGAAGCATCAAGGCGTTCAATAGATTGATGCCATTGCTGGAGGCCGCTTTTTGCTCGGAGGTAGGGAATGCGATCTTACGGTCTGCCGTATTACGGATAGCGGAAGCGTTGACCGTGACTTCATCTAAGGATATAGAAGCGGATGCCAATGAGATCGTACCGAGATCTATATTCTGGGAAAGTCCCAGCACGGAGACTACCGAAGTCTTGTAACCTATGGAGGAAACAGATACTTGATAATCTCCGGCCTTGACTTTCTCGATCCGGAAAAGTCCTTTACTATCCGTCGTCGTCCCTGTGATGAATGCGGAATCGGCTGTTTGAAGCGTGATATTCGCGAACTCAAGAGGAGACTTGTCGGATAGATCGATGACTTTCCCCCGGATCTGTAATTGTTGTGCCCGAATACCCCAAGAAAAGGATATAAGAAGGGCTGCCATAATGATTTGTTTCATTATAGTACGATTTAATGATTAAGAAATAATGTGTGTATGTGCTTGTTACTTAGTCCAAATCTCTTCTCCGTTCAGACGGATCTTCTGGATATTGTTGATACGGATATGCAACGTGAGATTTTTATCTTGCCCGGCGTCCCTCGCCCCGCTAACCAATAATAGAGAATCGTGGCGGCTGACTTCCGGCAAATACCGTTTCATTCCTTCGTAATAGAGTAACGACCGGTCCTTTGCTTCCAGTATTTGCCCCCGGGGAAATTTGGAGGCGGTTCTCGTATCGACTTTTATGTTTTCCGCTTTCAACTCCGGATTATCTATCTGGATAATCTGAAACTTTTGCGTGAAACCTGTAAGGCATTTTTCCGACGTAAACTGGGCAACGCCGAAAGTGAGGGCTGGAACGATATATAATGTCGCTATCAAGGCGATAAATACGCGATTACTTTTTTTCATGATTGTCTTTATTTAATGGTAGATATATATAATGTATAGGCTTTCGTAAGCTCGTCGATACCTACATCTAGCAGGTGCATCTCCTTGAAGACGGCGGGAAGTACCTCTTCCACGAACTGGTTATGGCGCATCTCACGGATTTTCTGCTCGGCGTCGGAAGCGACGAAGTAGCCGATCCCACGCTTGTTGTAAATAATATCGTTGGCTTGCAGGCGCTCGAAGGAACGCATGACCGTATTTGGATTTACCTCCATCTCTACCGCCAGTTCCCGTACGGACGGGATACGGCTATCGGCTTTGTAATTACCACTCAATACCCGGTCGCAAATCCGCTCGGCTATTTGGATAAATATGGATTGATTCGTATTGTAGTTCATCTTAGTTCCTTTTCTTTAAGTTTTAGATAAGCGACGTATAAGATCACGAGGGTAGTGATGAGAAATGCGGGTGTAAAGGCAAAGCTTAGCCAATACACGGCGGTATAAAACGGTGAAGATTCATAACAAAAACTATTCATACCCGGCTGGATATTCAAGATGTTTATGCATAGATAGACAATCCCTATGATAGAAGCGATTATCAATATATATCCACCACAAGCGATTCCTAAAGCATACTTCTTGAATGTGACGTAAGAGAGGAACATCAAGGAACCGACAAACGCCAGCATGGTGAAATCTTGCAAGGTCATGATAATGTCCTTGAATGCTACAGGCTGTATATGAATGAGCATTGAGGCTATTCCCGTCCCAGTCCAGAACGTGACTTGGTATGTTAAGAATACCACGATGCCTTCGATCAAGATAGCGGCAAATTTCTCTTGGTTGCTCGCGGGAAGCGTCAAGAATAATCCTCTAGGACGGTGTATCATTAAGTTTACGTAGCTACAGAAAGCGATAAAAGTTCCTAATGATCCCAATACATATAATGTAAAGGTACGGAATCTCGTAGCCCATAAAATGGAGGATAATAGGAAAAAGAAGAGGACTCCGAGGATGACCAACACCCCATAAGCTAATTTCTTCTTATTCTCTATCCAATCTTTGCGAAGTAAAAGATTGATGCGTTGTATACTGAAATCTGTTTTCATATCTATGTGTATTTTAGGAGTTCATGATTCTTTGGATCTCTTTGGGATAAGTTATCGCCGCGTTAAAGAGCAACTCTAAGGATACGGCCGTCTCTTCCTTGCCATCCCTTGCGGTGACGCCTATTGTCCCTTGCGGGGTAGGCTCGGAATAAAGAGCTTTCTCTTCCGGCAGGAGTGGTCCGAAATAAAGTTTCTCGCCGATCTCGTTCAACGTCTTATTCAATAGGATTTGCCTTTGGTCTAAGATCAATACCGTGTCGATCAAGCTTTCCAGATCCCTGACCTGATGCGTGGAGATAATAACCGTCTGATTGTCATCTATCAAAGAGGCTACCAGTCTGCGGAATGTCGCTTTCGAGGGAATGTCCAGCCCATTTGTTGGTTCATCCATTAGAAGCAGGGGCGTATGAGCGGCCAGCGCCAAGGTTATCGCCACCTTTTTCCGTTGTCCTTGAGACATTTTCGACAGGCGATCGGATAGATTGATCTCAAACGATTCTACGCAAGCCTTGCAGATATCGTCCCTAAATGTCGGATAAAAAGGCGCGTACATCTTTATATATTCTATGGCGGTGACCTCAGGCATGGAGATTTCCTCAGGCAATAAGAAGATCTGCTGCAAGAAACGAGCGTTTCTCTCTGAAGGAGTTTCCTCCAATACGAGGCAAGAACCTTGATCCGGAAAGATCTGTCCGCTTAGAAGGTTTAGAAGCGTAGTCTTTCCTTCGCCGTTCTTTCCCAATAAACCACAGATGTGTCCCGATCCAACCTCAAGATTGATACGATCAAGTACCTCTTTTTTGCGGCTATAGCTGAATGAGAGTTCTTTTAATGTAATCATATGTTTTGCTGCTTTAGTGTGTTAGTTTAATAGTACACTGCAAATGTAGTGGAAGTTTTTGAATAAACAAGAGGGAAGGGTATTTTTTTCCTTTTATTTTTCAAGATGGCAGTACAAGGTGATTAAAGGGAATCTCTTAATGCTATTAGCCTCTTTTCCAAGAAGGATTAGCGGTTTGCTCTTGAAGCATTGCTAATTTTTCAGTTGGTGCATGATCATCTAACGGCTGTTGGAAGATCATGCACCAACTGTTAGATGATTATGTAACAGCCGTTGGATAATCTATACTTAAAGATGAAATCGCTAAGGATACCCTGTTATCGGTCTAAAGGTAGGGGAGCGGGAAGCTAATGATTCTTGATAATTTTGCGGTTCTCTCGGGGAGAAAAAGGTACTCTACTTCTAAATTTATGTTGCAAAACAGTTAATTTTTTATCGATGTGTGCGCTAAAACATATAAAAAAGCTTGCTAATTTGCGGAAAATCGCTATATAATTTGGTAGAAAGAAGTATTTGGCTTTATATTTGCACCCGTTAAAGACAAGTAAGTGTCTCTTTAGCGAAAGAAACATGCTTGTTTACGATCCTGAAAATCAGGAGTCGGGAGTTTGTCCCCCGGGAGATTCCCCCGATTAAGTTTAACGTAAAATTGAAAATATGAAGGTAAGAGCTTATGTTCTCATCGCATCGGTAGCGTTATTAGGGATGTCTGCCGGTTCGAAAAAGGCGAAACTTACCGAGGGTGTGAACCCCGGTGATCTAGCTCCGAGAATAGAGTTTTTGGGAAACGACGCTAAAGCCAGTTTCCACAACCAATTAGGACGTTATACATTGCTCAACTTTTGGGCGGCTTACGATGCGGAATCGCGGGCTCGTAACGTGCAATTGGCGAATGAGGTTAACAAGTTTGGTCCGGACAAAATCGCGATGTGTTCGATCTCTATGGATGAGAAAGAATCTATTTTTACCGAGACGGTAAAGATTGACAAGTTGGATCTGTCAACGCAATTTCACGAAGGACTGGGTAAAGAGTCAGAGTTGTACAAGAAGTATGATTTAAGAAAAGGTTTCAAGAACTTCTTGATTAACGACGAAGGAGTGATAATCGCCGCCAACGTCACCCCGGAAAAACTGACCGAGATTCTGAAAGCAATTTAATCAGTATTATTTAGCAAAGAGGGCTGTTCCACTTCAAGATGGGACAGCCTTTTTTTATCGATTCACGAGTTTTCGTTTCGAGAAGATGAAATATCATGTATAGTCTGAGAAGGAAATGTACGCTTTCTTTTTAAGTCCGTGTTTATTATTAACTCTTTTTGATTTATTAACCCTAATGGATAGGGTGATTGAGAAGGTCCTCTGTCTTTACTGTAAATGAACAACTAACATCCTATAAATAATGAGATCTATACTTTTCTTTATTTGTTTGATCTTTACCTTTGGGGGACAGGCGCAAGAGGAAGAAAAATCCCATATGTGGAAAGTAGAACTCTCCGGTGCCTTGAATAATAATTCAGCATGGGAGGTAGAGCCATCTGTTACTTATCTACCGATTCCTTATGTGGGAATTACTATGGGGTTGCTTTTCTGTAATACGATTGAGAAAGATAGTTATACGGGGTTTTCAAGAGATAATCAGTGGTTCTGGGATTCAGATGAGAGTAATCCGGGCTGTCATTTCTTTGCGTTACGTCCGGCCATCCAGTTAGTAACTCCCGCTTTTAAATTCGGGAAAGACAAGGATACGGGACTCTCTTTGGTCGTTTCACCCGGATTAACCATTCCTTTGCCTGTCAATCAAGAGTTTAATATAAGCTATGTTCCAAACACTCCCGGGGTATGGATACCTCAAAAATTCGATCATATAAAGAACAAGGGAGGTAAATCGTTATTTTATCATATTAAAAGTATGTTGAGCCTCGATATAGACCAGCGGTATATATTCTCTTTGGGGTATATATTCTCGAATTTTGATTTATATAGTGGAGGGCGAAACTTCGTTGTAGAGGGGAAAAGGCTTAGTATGCCTCGGATTCGTTTTATGCATTCGTTCTTTCTAAGTATCGGATACCGCTTTTAAATCGTTTCATACATTGTCTTTCTCGTTTAGCCCAAAAAGGGAGAGCTGTTTTAAGGCTCCCCCTTTTGCATAAGCTTATATATAATAATGTATAGGATTTATCGAATGGCTTCCACTTCTTCCGTACGCAAAGGGATCTTCTTTCCTAATAGACGAGCGCCGTTCTCGGTAATCAGATAGTCTTCCTCGTTACGTATGCCACTGAAATCCTTATATGTAAACAACTTCTCGTAATTGATGAATTCGGTGAACTTGTTCTGGCCTCTCCATAAATCCATTAATTCAGGGATGAAGTATACACCCGGCTCGATGGTCAAGACAAAACCCGGTTCCAGCTTACGTCCCAAGCGCAATGACTTACGTCCGAATTCCGTACTTTTCGGCTGTCCGTCATAACCAACGTATACCTCTCCCAGATTCTCCATATCATGTACATCCAATCCCATCATATGGCCTAAGCCACAAGGCATAAACATGGCGTGAGCACCGGCTTTTACGGCCTCCATCGGATCTCCTTTCACGAAACCAAGGTCCTTTAAACCCTCCATGATCACTTTACAAGACAACTCATATACATCCACGAAAGGAATACCCGGGCGTAAAGCTGCTACGGCAGCTTCATGGGCGGCTACTTGAATATCATAGATGTCTTTTTGACGGGTCGTGAACTTAGAGTCGGCCGGGATGGTGGACGACATATCTCCGGCATATCCCATCTCAGTCTCGGCACCGGCGTCCAATAATAGCATATCACCGCTCTTAATCATATGACTATGATCATGGTTGTGCAAGGTCTGCCCATTGATCGTGGCGATGATAGGGAAGGAGAGCTGGTAATTGTTGGCGAAAGCTACTTCCGCAACGGCAGCCGCTACATCCGACTCCCGGATTCCCGGACGTACGGTACGCATGGCAGTCAGGTGCATATCGGCGGTTACGATACAAGCTTTCTCGATCTCGGCGATTTCTTCCTCGCTCTTGTAATTTCGTTGGTTTACGACACCCATGATGAAAGGTACGGAAGGTTTCTCCGCGCCGGGTACGATACCCAACCATTGGAATAACTTGATCTGGTGTTCCGCACGATACGTCGGCAGATAATGGATTGGCTGGCCTTTTTGCTGGGCATTCTTCAAGTAAGTCTCGATCTCCTTGAAAGGACGGACTTCCTTGATACCTGCGGCCTCGCTCTTCTCTTTTAGGGTGGGCTGCGTACCCATCCATACAATCGCATCTATAGTCAACTCATCGCCAAAGATGATCTCCTTATCGTTATCGATATCGATGATAGCGGATAACCCGGCGTATGGCAATCCGAAGAAATACAAGAAGGTAGAGTCTTGACGGAAGTGATACGTATTATCGGCGTAGTTCATCCCACTCTCGTCGTTTCCAAGGAATAGCAACAAACCGGAACCTATGGTTTGTTTCAGCTTAGCCCGGCGGGCCATATAAGTTTCTTTACTGAACATAAGGATTATTTTTTGTTAGTGTACCAAAGATAGTAATTAATGTAATATACTAGGCCGACATTCGAAATTATTTCTTACATTAGCCCATGTAAAATGTAACCTCTGGTACCTTATGAAGATTCAAAGAATTCAAGAACTTACCGATGCCTCCATCGTCTGTGGCTCAGAGAAACGGGAGAACGATGTGCAGTGCGCTTTTGCCAGCGATCTGATGAGTGACGTGCTTACGCTGGATTGTGGTGATGTGCTGTTGGTGACAGGACTTTGTAATTTGCAAACGATCCGTACCGCGGAGATGGCGGAAGTTTCTTATATACTTTTCGTGCGGGGGAAGAAAGTAACCCCGGATATGCTGGAGCTGGCTCGTGAGAACAATATGGTTCTTCTGGAGACGGATCATTCTATGTATCATACGGTCGGAGAGCTTTATAGCGCGGGGCTCCTTCCTATATATTGAGAAAGGAGGTCGTGAGATATGCTATTTAAGTTTGAGTTGGAGGGCGGTAATTTCTCGAAGGCGGGTTATGCGTCTAGCCAGATAAAGAAGGTCTTGAAGCAATTGGCTATCGATCCCCGGATCATTAAGCGGGTGGTCGTGGCGCTTTATGAGGCGGAGGTGAATATCGTGGCTCACGCTTGGAGAGGAACGGTTGTCGCTGAATTGGACGCTGATAAAATATCTTTGGAACTGAAGGATGAAGGGCCCGGAATCCCGGATATATCGCTAGCTATGCGTGAAGGGTATTCGACGGCATCCGAGGCCGTGCGTGAGATGGGATTTGGTGCCGGAATGGGACTTCCAAATATGAAGAAGAACGTAGATGAATTAACGATCGAGAGCCAAGTAGACGTAGGTACCACGGTACGTATGGTCACATGGTTTAATAAAGAAGGAGCGTAGACCATGGAGGAAGCTAATTTTTATCATGCCTTGAAGATTGACAATGACCGCTGTATAGGCTGTACGCATTGCATGAAAGAGTGTCCTACGGGAGCGATCCGTATCCGGGATGGTAAGGCTTTGATCCATAAGGATTGGTGCGTGGATTGCGGCGAGTGCTTGAAATCGTGCCCGACAGAGGCTATCTATGTGGAGCAGGATGACTTCCAGCGTATATTTGATTATAAATGCAGGGTAGCGTTGATGCCCACGGTATTTATCGGGCAGTTCTCAAAGTACACGACCGAGAAGGAAATTATCAGCGCCGTTATGGAACTGGGCTTTACCCATGTTTTCCAAGTAGAGTTTACCGCCGATATGATCCATAAGGAAATGGTACGGCAGATGGAAAACGCCGAGGAAAAGCCGGTGATCAGTTCTTTTTGTCCCGCTATCGTCCGGTTGATACAAGTCCGTTTCCCTGCGCTGGTGGATAATATCTTATTGGTGAAAGCGCCGGTAAACGCCTCGGCTACTTACTATCATAAGATATTGGAAGGGCAAGGTATTCCCTCGGAAGAGATCGGTATCTTTTATGTTACGCCTTGTGCGGCGAAAATCGCGGCGTTGAAGGGAGCGGAAGGTTATTCATCTACGATCAAAGGCGTGATAAATATGGATACCCTATATAATAAGGTATACCATATTCTTAAGAATCGCCCGAGAGGATATGAGCCGGAATGTGAGCTTCCTCCGCCATTAACGAAAAAAGAGATGCGATGGAGCCAGACAGGAGGGGAGGCCAAACATTTCTCCGGTCGTTGCCTCGCGATCGATGAGATCCATAATGTGATCGATTTCTTGGAACGAATGGAAACGACCAGCGAGGTACGTAACGTAGACTTTCTGGAACTGAGGGCTTGCGACCGTAGCTGTGCCGGAGGTGTATTAGCCGTAGCGAACCGTTTCCTCACGGCCGAGCGTATCATGAAGCGATCCATGAACCGGGATAAAGTACCGATGATATACGCCGCCGATAATTTCGAGGCTTTATCCTATTTGAGGCAGCATATTACGATCCGTCCGGTGCAACCGAATCCCAAACGGTTGTACGATGGAACGATCGATGAGATGCTGAAGAAAATGGAGCAAGTGCGGAAATTGATGTGCTACCTACCGGGAATCGATTGTGGCGCTTGCGGCAGCCCGAACTGTCAAAGCTTGGCCGAGGATATCGTACGCCACGAGGCTCAATTTAGTGATTGCGTATTTATGCAACGTAATATGGAGAAGCACGGTAAACTAGACCAAGAGCATGCCTTCCGTATCGTTGAGAAGACATGGGGGAAAGATCGTTTAAATAAGGATTGTTATAAGAAAGGAGCTAAATATGAAGGTTTGTGATTTAGTGAAGATGTTGAATCTTACTGTATTTTGTGGAGAAGAGGGCCTTGATACAGAGATAACCGGGGGCTATACGAGCGATTTACTAAGTGATGTCATGGGACATATCGAGGAGGGTATGCTATGGATTACCATGCAAACGCATCAGAATATACTGGCCGTGGCTACTTTAAAAGACGTCTCCGCGGTATTGATCGTGAACGGAACCTCTCCGGATGATGAGACCTTACAAAAAGGTAGGGAAGAGGCTGTCCCTCTTTTAGGAACTACACGCTCCGCGTTCGAGGCTTCCGGTATGATTTACCGCTTATTACAGAATGAGAATGGATGAAACAGTATTTAGCTGATTTACATATCCATACTTGCCTGTCGCCATGCGGCAGTCTGGAAATGAGTCCATCGGAGATCGTGCGTCGTTCCTTAGCGAAAGGTTTGGATGCTATTGCCATTACGGATCATAATACGACCTTACAATGCCCGGAGATTCAATCCCTTGGCGAGAGATTCGGACTAAGGGTCTTTGCGGGCGTAGAAGTTACGACCCGTGAGGAAGCGCATTGTCTGGTTTATTTCCCGACCGATGAATCCCGTAAGCGATTCCAACGATATTTAGAAGAGCATCTCCCTCCAATTCCAAATGATCCGGAACGTTTTGGCGATCAAGTTTGGGTGAATGCGGAGAATGAGATTCTAGGAGAAGTACCCTATCTTTTGCTCTCCGCCTTGGATCAAAGTGTAAACCAAATAGCCGCTCAAGCACGTAAGGTGGATGCTCTATTTGTAGCCGCCCATGTAGAACGTCCGTCATTCAGCTTGATCAGTCAATTAGGTTTTATAGACCCCTGCTTATCTTTAGATGCTATTGAATATAATAATCAGCAAAGATACAGTAAGTTATTGTCTATTCACGGGTATTTGAAAGAGCAGACTCAATACTCAGCCTCGGATGCTCATTACCCCGAACAAATAGGTACTCAGCCCTCCATTTGGCAAACGGAGGAATTAACCTTCGATGGCTTACGAAAGGCTTTTGATCAAAAAGACAATCACTTAATTTTCGCCTCTCATGGATAATCTCTCGTTTCATATCACGGATATAACCGCTAATAGTGTCAGAGCAAAAGCTTCTGATATAGAGATAGATATACAGATAAAGGACACATCCATATGTATTCGTATCGCGGATAATGGCTGTGGTATGGATCCGGAAACAGTCTCTCTGATCCGTAATCCGTTTTATACGACTCGCACGACACGAAAAGTGGGTCTAGGTTTACCTTTCTTGATACAAAACGCGGAGCAAACAGGCGGGAATGTGGAAATATCTTCCATACAGGGAAAAGGTACGGTAGTTGTTGCTTGTTTTGTCTCATCTCATATTGATTGTCCGCCTTGGGGAGATTTGGCGGGTACAATGGCTATGCTTATAGGCAGTAATCCAGACATAAACATTCATTTCTCATATCATTCAGATCTGGTTTCATTTGATATCAGTACGCGAGAGCTTAAAGAAATCCTAGAGGACATGCCATTAAGTCATCCGAAAGTCATGCTTTATTTGAAGGAGTTAATAGCGAATCAAATAGTTGCGTCAAGCTGAATTAATCTTTTCATATAGGTGATCTGATCTTTTCACAGCTGTGATATGATCTTTTCACATCCATGAAACAAACGTTTCACAGCCGTGAAAAGATCTGTGTCTTTACTCAAAGCAGCTACAAGCTTTGCTTGAATGCACTAATTTATCCTTATCTTGCCATTAATTTTATAATTCCCATTATGTTTAATAGTATTATGAACGATCAAAAAATGACTACTCCGCGATACATGATACACAAATAAAAAACCGCCTAGTAACCTTATATTACTAGACGGTTCCATTTATTCTGAAAGAAGAAATTACTTATTCATCTCTGCTTCAATAGCATCGAATTTATCACCCATATTCAAGTTGTAGTAAATACCTCTTAAAGCGGTCATATATTCTCTTTCTTCTGGTTTCATTTGGTGAGCTTTCTCAAAGTAAGGAAGAGCTAGCTTAAAGAATTCCTTAGCTTTGCCTAATTCCTCTTGATATTGTTTTGCGTCGTTGATCATATTAGCCTCACCTTGCTTGTTTACACCTTGGTTGTAATATACACGACCTAAGTTAGAGAGAGATTCGATATAGTCCGGATTGATCGCCAATGCTTTCTTGAAATACTCTTCAGCTTTAGCGTAATCTTTCAAACCAGTCTCATAAACACGGCCCATTACATCGTAAAGCTGTGGATTGTTGGAATCCTTAGCGATAGCTGTGTTCAAATATTCAATAGCTTTCTCATTTCTATTAGAATAGATGTAATTGTTTATAAGGCTCATTAAGAAATACTGTTCCTCAGGGAATTTATTCAAACCTTCTTCCAAAGTCTTCTCTAAATTCACGGTATCTTTAGCTTGCTCATACTCATAGCATAAGTATTGATATACCTCGCTTGCTCTATAATCCGTATTTTTAGCACGCTCTAACGCTGCGATAGCTTTTTGAGAATCGCCAAGTTGGGTCGCTGCTACAGCGGCATAGAACTGAACTGTCATGAAGTTTGAATCTCTTTCAGCGACAGCCTCACCTTTAAACATTGGCATATCAGATATTTTCAGGTATTGCTCGAAGAAATCGTAAGCTTTGTTATAATCTTTCTGATCGAAATAGTAAGCACCACCATTGATGTAATATACGTGGTTTGCTCCTAGGATACCTTTGATATCTTTCGTGAACTTAGGTTTAACTTTTCCTTTTTCATTAGGAAGTTGATCTAACTCATATGCTTTCTCAAAGTATGGCAAAATACTACCCAATGCCTCGTACATAACAGGCTCGTCCGGTTGTTGGCCCAAGACTTGTTTAGTTCTTTCGTTGCTGAACTGTTGATCCTCGATAAAACCGGCAACATACCAAGTTTTAGCGTCATCCTTTGTTTCTGGATTTTCCAAAGCTCCTTTAATAAGAGTTCTGGCTTCCGAGAAATCAGGAGTTGAACCCTTAGCTATACTTTGAGCCTCATTTACAGCTTTTTTCTGTGCAAAAGAGACCGATGCTGCGACACATAGTGCCACTGTTAATAATACTCGTTTCATTGCGATAGTAATTTTGAGATTAATATTTCTATTTGTTTAAAATTATTCAGTTATTTCTTCGTTATCATTTTGTTCGTTATCCTCCTCTGATTCCGGTAGATCAACATCGGTACCTAGACTAGCTTGATTTTCACTCAACTCTCTTCCCTCATTCTCTTGTCTGGCTTCTTGTTCCGCTTTTTGCTCGGCTATTTCCTCTTCACTCTCAGACAATACTTTACATACAGAAGCGATTTCGTCGTTGCGCTTTTCTAGATTAATCAAACGAACACCTTGAGTAGCACGTCCTATTACGTTCAAATCGGCCACTTTCATACGGATAGCGATACCCGACTTATTGATAATCATTAAATCGTTCTCGTCCGTAACATTCTTGATGGCAACTAATTTACCGGTCTTCTCCGTGATATTAATGGTTTTTACGCCTTTACCGCCACGATTCGTTATACGATAATCCTCGATAGAGGAACGTTTTCCATATCCCTGCTCTGATACGACGAGTACGGTCTCTTTTTCCTTGTCCTTGATACAGATCATACCAACGACTTCATCGGTATTATCCTCGTCCAAAGTCATACCTTTCACTCCGGAAGCCGTACGGCCCATTACACGTACCGCGCTTTCATGGAAACGGATCGCCCGGCCGTTACGGTTCGCTATGATCACCTCGTTGTTACCATTCGTCATACATACTTGGATCAAGCCATCGTCTTCACGCAATGTAATAGCGTTCACACCGTTTTGACGAGGACGGGAATAGGCCTCCAACAAGGTCTTTTTGATCACACCTTTCTTCGTACAGAATAATAGGTAATGAGAATTAATGAATTCCGTATCGGTGGTTAATTTCTTAACACGTATAAAAGCTTGTACCTTATCATCCGGCTCGATATTCAGAAGATTCTGGATCGCACGTCCTTTAGCGTTCTTAGCCCCTTCCGGAATCTCGAATACCTTCAACCAATAACATTTACCTTTTGCCGTGAAGAATAATAAGGTCGCGTGCATGGATGCCGGATAGATATACTCAACGAAATCCTCGTCTCTAGTCTCGGAACCCTTCGCTCCTACACCACCACGGCCTTGCGCACGGAACTCACTCAACGGGGTACGTTTGATATATCCCATATGAGATACGGTAATGATCATCTCATCATCCGCATAGAAATCCTCCGGATTTAATTCCTCAGAGGCGTAAACGATATCCGTCTTACGTTCGTCGCCAAATTTATCCTTGATTTCCAATAATTCATCTTTGATAACCTTCATACAAAGGTCCTCTTTCTCCAGAATCTCATTCAAATAAGCGATCAACTTCTCGATCTCCTCATATTCCGCACGCAATTTGTCTTGTTCCAGACCTGTCAACTGACGAAGTCTCATCTCTACAATCGCACGTGCTTGAAGCTCAGATAAAGAGAAACGTTCGATCAAACGCTCGATAGCCTCTTGCGGGCTCTTGGAAGACTTGATAATCGCGATTACCTCGTCTATATTATCGGAAGCGATGATCAAGCCTTCCAATATATGGGCTCTCTCTTCCGCTTTCCTCAATTCATATTTTGTACGCCGGATAACAACCTCATGACGGTGCTCAACAAACGCCTTGATTAAGTCTTTTAAGTTAAGCAACCTCGGACGGCCGTTCACCAAAGCGATATTATTAACGCTGAATGAGGATTGCAGAGCCGTAAGCTTATACAATTTATTCAGTACGACACTCGAGTTCGCGTCACGTTTCACGTCAACTACGATACGCATACCGCTACGGTCGGACTCATCATTGACATTGGAAATGCCATCGATACGCTTCTCGTTTACCAGGTCAGCGATATACTTGATCAACTCAGCCTTATTTACCAAATAAGGAATCTCGGTAATAATAATCTTCTCATGATTATTCTCCACCTCAATCTCGGCTTTACCGCGAAGGATGATACGTCCCCTACCCGTCTCGAAAGCGTCTTTCACGCCTGCATAGCCATAAATTGTAGCGCCTGTAGGGAAGTCCGGAGCCTTGATATATTGCATTAAGCCCTCTACCTCGATATCTCCCTTGGCGTCGATATAGGCGATACAACCATCTAATACCTCGCTCAAGTTATGAGTCGGCATATTCGTAGCCATACCAACGGCGATACCCGATCCACCATTTACAAGTAAGTTAGGAACACGAGTCGGCAATACGGTTGGCTCCTTCAACGTATCATCGAAGTTAAGCTGGAAATCTACCGTGTCCTTATCGATATCCCGGAGCATTTCTTCGGCGAGTTTACTCAGTCGTGCCTCTGTATAACGCATAGCGGCAGGACTATCACCGTCCACTGAACCGAAGTTACCTTGTCCGTCTACTAACGGATAACGCATAGACCATGTCTGGGCCATACGAACCATGGCGAAATATACAGACGAGTCGCCATGTGGATGATATTTACCTAAAACTTCACCAACTATTCTCGCAGATTTTTTATAAGGTTTGTCGGATGTGTTACCCAGTTCATTCATTCCAAATAAAATACGGCGGTGAACCGGCTTAAAGCCATCCCTAACATCAGGAAGAGCACGTGAAACAATGACAGACATTGAATAATCAATGTATGCCGATTTCATTTCCTCTTCGATGTTAATCTTAATAATTCTGTCTTGATCAACCATTTAGTTTTATATTAATTACACTCAATATCTCACCTCTGAAAAATTGCACTAAGGTAAGGTTTTTCCGTATACTACGAAAGAATTTGTCTTGAAATTTTGCGCCTCCGGGCTTTTCAAGGCTTATTAAGGAATAATGGCACGAAATTTGATGATAGTTGGAATAGATTATGTAACTTTGCGTAATCAGTACATATATAATATAGTATGAAAAATTATTCGAAAAGATTGATTGACGTGATTGAGTATAGCCGTGAAGAAGCGGCTAGGCTCCAGAATAGCTATATCGGGCCGGAACATTTGATGCTAGGCATCATCCGGGAAGGCGAAGGCGAGGCAATGCGTGTCTTGCGAGAGCTACATACCGATCCGATGGATATTAAACGCAAGATTGAGCAAGAAATAAAGAACACATTCGATTCTGAGGATTCTGTCCAGCATGAGATCGCTATAAGTAAGACTACAGAACGTGTCTTGCGTATGAGTATGCTGGAATCTCGTTTATTCAAGGAAGATGAGACCGATACGGAACATCTCCTATTGGCGATATTGAAAGAGGAGTTTAATGTTGCTGCCAAGGTGTTGAACGACGCGGGTATTACTTATCGTTCCGCATATAATATATTAGTAAGCGGAACCAGTTTGAATAATATGGAGGAATTCGACGAGATCAGCGACGGATATACGGATGATGACGAAGATGACGAGGACGAAGGTTTCTCCTCTCGTCGTGAGGCATCTCGCCCCTCTTCCGGTGCTGGAGCGGGAGCCGCTCAACCGAAATCCCCTAATGATACACCTGTTCTGGATAACTTCGGAACGGATATGACACGTGCCGCCGCAGAAAACCGTCTAGACCCGATTGTGGGACGTGAGAAGGAGATCGAGCGTTTGGCCCAGATATTAAGCCGTAGGAAGAAAAATAATCCGGTATTGATTGGTGAGCCGGGTGTGGGTAAGTCGGCCATCGTAGAGGGATTGGCTTTACGCATAATTCAGCGTAAGGTTTCCCGGGTGTTATTCGATAAGCGTGTGATTAGCTTGGATATGGCTTCTATTGTCGCCGGTACGAAATACCGCGGACAATTCGAGGAACGTATTAAGGCTATCTTGAATGAGTTATCGAAGAACCCGAATATCATCCTCTTTATCGATGAGATTCATACGATTGTTGGCGCTGGTTCCGCTTCCGGATCTATGGATGCGGCGAATATGCTGAAACCTGCGTTGGCTCGTGGTGAGATTCAATGCATTGGCGCTACTACTTTGGATGAATATCGTAAGAATATCGAGAAAGACGGTGCGTTGGAACGTCGTTTCCAGAAAGTGATCGTTGATCCGACTACGGCGGAAGAAACTTTGCAGATCTTGCGTAATATCAAACCTCGCTATGAGGAGCACCATAACGTGATCTATACTGAAGATGCTTTACAAGCGTGTGTAAAATTGACAGAAAGATATATCAGTGACCGTAATTTCCCGGATAAGGCGATCGATGCTTTAGACGAGGCCGGTTCCCGTGTACATATATCTAATATCATTGTTCCGAAAAGTATCGAAGAGCTTGAGGCAAAGATCGAGGATACGAAGAATGAGAAATTAGCGGCCGTGAAATCTCAGAACTTTGAGTTAGCCGCAAGTTTCCGCGATAAGGAGCGTCAGTATTTATTGCAACTGGAGGCCGCAAAAGCTAAATGGGAACAAGAGCTTCAAGAACATCGGGAGACCGTTGATGAAGAGAAGGTCGCTGAAGTTGTTGCCATGATGTCCGGTGTACCTGTTCAACGTATCGCTAAGGCAGAGAATGTCAAGCTTCTGGAAATGGCGGACGTATTGAAAAGTAAGGTGGTTGGGCAGGATGATGCTGTTCAAAAGATCGTAAAGGCAATTCAACGTAACCGTGTCGGCTTGAAAGATCCGAATAAGCCGATCGGAACTTTTATGTTCCTAGGACCGACGGGTGTAGGTAAGACTCACTTGGCCAAGAAGCTTGCTGAATATCTATTTGATTCGGCGGATTCTTTGGTACGTATCGATATGAGTGAATACTTGGAGAAATTCGCTGTTTCCCGTTTGATCGGAGCGCCTCCCGGATACGTTGGTTACGAGGAAGGTGGTCAGTTAACGGAGAAAGTACGTCGCAAGCCCTATTCGGTGGTCTTATTGGACGAAATCGAGAAAGCGCATCCGGATGTATTTAACTTGCTGTTGCAAGTCTTGGATGAAGGCCGTTTGACGGATAGTCTGGGTAGACGTATTGACTTCAAGAATACGATCTTGATCATGACTTCCAATATCGGTACCCGGCAATTGAAAGATTTTGGTCGTGGCGTTGGTTTCAATACCCAGATGGCCGGTGAGCCGGATAAGGATTTCTCCCGTAGCGTGATCCAGAAAGCGTTGAATAAAGCGTTTGCTCCAGAGTTCTTGAACCGTGTGGATGATATCATTATGTTCGATCAGCTTGATAAAGCCGCTATTCATAAGATTATCGATATTGAGTTACAGGGTCTGTATCAGCGTGTATCAAATCTGGGCTATGAGTTGTCGATCACAGACGAGGCTAAAGATTTCATCGCCACAAAAGGCTACGATATCCAATTCGGTGCCCGTCCGTTGAAGCGTGCGATCCAGAAGTATCTGGAAGATGAGATGGCGGAGATGATTATCCGTGCCTCAGTAGGTGAAGGCGATACGATTATCGTAGACTTTGATAAGGAAGAGCAGAAAATCACGACTTCGATAAAAAAGAAAGATGCTGAATAAGTTTGTCTATGAATATAGAAGCCGGGCGTGAGTCCGGCTTTTTTTATGTTCGTCCATCTTATTCGTCTGTCATTTTGACACACAAAAAAAGCATGACCTAATTGAATAGATCATGCTCTTATTTCTTTTTTTACTTAAGTACGCAGGATGAGACTTGAACTCACACGCCGTAACCGGCACTACCCCCTCAAAGTAGCGTGTCTACCAATTCCACCACCTGCGCATTTTAGGAAGGGTGCCCAGAACAGGACTCGAACCTGCACGATCGCAAAACCACTCGCACCTGAAACGAGCGCGTCTACCAATTCCGCCACCTGGGCAATCAATACGAGAAAGAGCGGAAGACGGGACTCGAACCCGCGACCCTAACCTTGGCAAGGTTATGCTCTACCAACTGAGCTACTTCCGCATATACAACCGCTTTGTTTCGATTGCGAGTGCAAAGGTAGTGATTTCATTGAAACCACCAAGCCTTTGCGCTACTTTTTTATTGGATTTTTTTGACCAATTCCATAAATAGTTGTGTCATAACAGATGCTGCTTTATTAGCCGCTACGATAACATCGGCACCATCATTTACAAAGTCGTCAGCGAAGTGATAACCTTCGTTCGTGATGACAGACATACCGAATACACGCAAGCCCGCATGACGTGCCACGATTACTTCCGGTACCGTACTCATACCGATCGCATCTCCCCCGACTTTTCCATAGAAAGCGTACTCGGAAGGAGTCTCGAAGGAAGGGCCTGTCAAACCTACATATACGCCTTTCTTTAACGGGATAGATCGGGAGGCGGCTATTTCTTCCACATAGCGGATAAATTCACGATCATAAGCACGGGTCATATCCGGGAAACGAGTGCCGAAATCCTCATTGTTCGGACCGATCAGCGGGTTCGGCATCATATTGATATGATCCCGGATGATCATCAGATCACCTACCTTGAACGTATTATTGATACCTCCAGCGGCGTTCGAGACCAAAAGGTTCTTGATTCCTAAGAGCTTCATTACACGTACGGGAAAAGTGACCTGTTGCATTGTGTAGCCCTCATAGTAGTGAAAACGGCCTTGCATAGCCAAGACTTGCTTATCCCCTAGTTTGCCACAAATAAAATTCCCCTTATGCCCGGTAGCGGTAGATTTCATAAAATGTGGGATTTCTGCATAAGGTATCACTATAGGGTCTGTTATTTGATCGGCTAAAGAGCCTAAGCCACTACCAAGGATAATGGCGGTCTCCGGGTTACCTTCGATCCGGCTAGCTAAATAGGCGGCCGCTTCCCGATATTGTTCGGTTTTAATCATTTCCATATTTAATCAATTTAACGTTTCATCAAGTTATAAGCTATCTCTGCCGCTTTCTCCATAATCTCGTCCTCTCCCGGTACCTTCTTATTCTCCATCAATATTTTACCATCACAGATAACGGTATCCACGCAACTGCCGTTGGCGGCGTATACCAGATTGGAGACGAAGTTGAAGTTCGGGGTAAAAGCGGGGGTGTTGAGATCTATCAAACATAGATCGGCTAAATAACCCTCCTTGATCTGGCCGGCTTTTAAACCGAACATAGCGGCTCCTTCCGCTGTGGCGGCTTGCAGCATCTCATTCGCAGTCAAGGCTTCGGGATCTTTTCGCCAAGCTTTTCCTAATAGGGAAGCCAGCTTCATCGCCTCGATCATATCCAAGTTATTGGAAGAGGAACAACCGTCCGTTCCCAATCCCACGGTAATACCCAATTGGCGCATTTCCTTGAACTTAAAATGAATACCGGAAGCCAGTTTCATGTTTGAGGCCGGGTTATGTACGACTTTCACCTCATGATCGGCCAGCATACGAAGCTCATCATCATCGATGTAAATTCCATGAGCGATGATCAAACGGGGTGATAAGATCCCTAACTTATATAAATAACGTACGGGAGACAGTCCGAAATGTTTGATCGAATTCTCAACCTCGCCTTCCGTTTCCGCTAAATGCAGATGAATCGGGATATTATGTTCCATGGCGAATTGATGGCACCATTGCAGTAATTCTCCGGATACCGTATAAATGGCATGTGGCCCTAAGGCATATTGAATACGTTTGCTATATCCGTTCACCTCTTCAACCAGTTTCTCGTTGTGACGTTTGCATTTCTCCGCCTGATCCGGTTGGAAGTGATCGAAACAAACACCGGCTATCATGCCGCGTAAACCCATTTCCTCGGTAGCGTCCGCTGTTCCCCGGAACTTATGATACATATCAAAGAAAGTGGTCGTGCCACTTTTTATCATTTCCAAGCAGGCTAATTTCGCTCCCCAATAGACATCCTCACGGGTCATCTTCGCCTCATTCGGCCAGATCTTTTGCTCAAGCCACGGCATAAGCGGCATATCATCGCCAAAGCCACGGAACAAAGTCATGGCAGCATGCGTATGAGCGTTCACGAAACCGGGAATGACGGCTTTACGGCTACCATCCAGTATCTTATCGGCAGGAAAGGACAGCCCCGCTCCTATTTGCTTGATCTCTTTTCCTTCGATATAGATATCAATCGTTTTATCGTTGAACAGGACATTCTTTATTAATATACTCATCTTCTTCCTTCTTATTTATATAAACGGTAGAATTCCGCTACCGACTCGATTCCCTTGAAGAAGATATCCAACTCCTGACTCTCGTTGGGCGAATGGATCGCGTTTTGCTCCAAGCCGAATCCCATCAGTACGGTCTTGATACCTAATACCTGCTCAAATGTAGAGATAATAGGAATGCTACCTCCGCGACGAACCGCCAACGGCTTCTTCCCAAATGCGATGCCAACAGCCTTTTCTGCCGCTTGATAAGCCGGCAAGTCTATCGGACAAACATATCCTTGCCCGCCATGACTGGGCGTAACTTTCACTTTAACATAAGGCGGAGTCACACGAGCCATATACTCCTCAAACATTTGGGAGATCTTGGCATGATCTTGGTGTGGAACCAAACGAGTGGAAACCTTGGCATAAGCCTTTGAAGGCAATACCGTTTTGCTTCCTTCCCCCGTATATCCGCCCCAAATACCACAGATATCGAAAGAAGGCCGACAACTATTACGTTCTAGCGTAGAATAGCCTTTCTCTCCGAAAAGAGCGTCTACCCCGATCGCTTTCTTATATTTTTCCTCGTCGAATGGGATTTGGGCGATCATCTCCCGTTCCGCAGGAGATACATCCTCCACGTCGTCATAAAAACCCGGGATCGTGATGCGTCCATCCACGTCGGCGATATCTGCCATCAATTTGCAAAGTACATTGATCGGATTCGCTACGGCTCCGCCAAAATGACCGGAATGCAAATCGCGGTTCGGTCCGGTTACTTCTATTTCCCAGTAAGCCAAACCACGTAAGCCTGTCGTGAGCGACGGTGTTTCAGCGCTGACCATGCTTGTATCGGAAACGAGGATTACATCCGCTTTCAATAATTCTTTATGTTCCCGGCAAAAATCTTCCAAGCTAGGAGAACCTATCTCCTCCTCTCCTTCGAAAATAAACTTCACGTTACACTGTAACAAACCTTCTTTAATCGCTGTCTCAAAACCTTTTACTTGAATCATACCCTGTCCCTTATCATCGTCTGCTCCACGGGCCCAAATGCGTCCGTCCCGGATCACCGGCTCGAAAGGTTCACTCTTCCACAATTCCAAAGGTTCGGCGGGCATCACGTCGTAATGAGCGTAAACCAATACGGTCGGAGCATTGGGAGATACCATTTTCTCGGCGTATACGACAGGATTGCCTTTCGTAGGCATTACCTCGGCCTTATCCGCACCGGAAGACAACAGCACCTCAGTCCAACGTAGGGCACATGTCAACATGTCCGGCTTATTCTCATGCTTGGCGCTGATTGACGGAATACGGATTAAAGAGAACAATTCCTCAAGAAAGCGATCCTTATTGGATTCGATATAAGATTTTACTGACATAGCGTTTTATTTTATCAAGTTTATAAATTGTAGCAAATATAACGAAACAGATGGGGATTGCAAGGGATTTTATGCTATTTTAGCCGTATGTTACTTAACCTGCGTCACTGCAACCCGCCTTGCAGTGTTACTGCACGCCCGTTGCAGTGACGCTGCACGTGCGGTGCAGTACTACTGCAAGGCGGGTTGCAGTAGACATGGCATGAGAATTTAATTTGTCTTTATTGTTAATTTATGGCATCAAGTATTATGGTCAAACGAATTATCATTATTGGCGCTACCTCCGGTATTGGCTATGAGGTCGCTAAGATCTATTGGAAACGAGGATATCAATTAGGGTTGGCTGGCCGTCGGGTGGATCGATTAGAAGAGCTTCGTAGGCAAGATCCGGAACATATCCGGATAAAGCGGTTGGACGTGACCGCCGAGGATGCCGCCGATCGTTTGGAAGAGTTGATCCGTGATTTGGGAGGAATGGACATCTTCTTGCTTAGTTCAGGGATCGGCAACCAGAATAAATACTTAGACACTTCCATTGAACAAGCTACGATACAGACGAATGTGACGGGTTTTACACGTATGGTACTAGCTGCTTATCGTTATTTTTCCAGTCAAGGTGGCGGGCATATATCTGTAATCAGCTCTATTGCCGGAACCAAAGGATTAGGTGTCGCTCCCTCCTACTCGGCTACCAAACGATACCAAAATATTTATATAGACGCTTTAGCCCAACTTTCCCGTATGGAGAAACAGCCTATTATATTTACGGATATCCGTCCGGGATTTGTCCGTACGGATTTATTAAAAGACGGCAGGAATTATCCTATGCTGATGTCTCCCCAATATGCCGCCCTGCGTATCGCCAACGCTATAGACCGGAAAAAGAGAAGGGCGATCATCGATTGGAAATACGCTATCCTTGTCTTTCTCTGGAGACTGATCCCTGAGTGGCTTTGGGAACGGCTGCCAATACGGAATTAGGATCGGATATGTTAGAGATTTATCTTTATTTGCTTCTACAATAGATTTTCTCTTGCGCCGGGAGCATGCTGAAGGACTGCGCCGACTATCTGGCAACTATCTAATTCATCACAATCGCCACATGTATTAAAGCCTTTTACGGATACACATTTGCGTATTTCACAATAATCACTGCAATACGCAAATTTCACTCCGTCCGCACGACACCCCATACAGTTTATAGTTGCGGCTGTAATTTCGGGCGCATTGTTCATGGCGCTCCACTTTTGGGCGGTTTTTTCTCTTAGCTCATCATCATTCTTAACTGTGGCTATGCGGGCATCGCAACTTTCGCAATCTAATCCGCAACAGGCTATCAATTGTTTCATTATTTAATTGTCTATTTATTTTCTTGTTTGTTTCTGTCCTTGCTTTTACTTTTCGGCAAACATAATAAAAATTCCTACCTTTGCGCCCAATTACTAATTTTTTAATCTATACAGATGGGTTTATTTATAAAGAAGCCTTTAGCGGATTTGATGACCGAGGCAAATGATTCGGGCAGTAAATCGCTGAAGCGTATCCTTGGCCCGTGGAGTTTGATCGCCTTAGGTGTCGGTGTTATTATCGGTGCCGGATTGTTCTCCATTACGGGTGCGGTGGCCGCCGGGTATACGGGGCCTGCCATTACTTTATCTTTCGCTATCGCCGCCTTGGGCTGTTGTTTCGCCGGGTTATGTTACGCCGAGTTCGCTTCCATGATCCCGGTGGCAGGTAGCGCATACACCTACTCGTACGCCACGATGGGTGAGTTGGTCGCTTGGATTATCGGTTGGGATTTGGTGCTCGAGTACTGCGTGGCCGCTACGACCGTTAGCATAAGTTGGAGTCGGTATTTGGTCGTTTTTCTGGAAGGATTCGGAGTGCATTTACCGCAAGCCTTGACGGCTTGCCCTTGGGATGGCGGTATCGTGAATATCCCGGCTTTTTTGATCGTGGTGTTAATGAGTATTTTGTTGATACGAGGAACGGAAGGCAGTTCTATCTTCAATGGGATCATCGTATTCTTGAAAGTCTCCGTAGTCTTGGTGTTCGTAGTCTTGGGATGGAAATATATCCGTATGGAGAATTATACGCCTTATATCCCCACTAATACAGGGACTCTAGGCGAGTTCGGATTTTCCGGTATCCTACGAGGGGCGGCTATCGTATTCTTTGCTTTCCTCGGTTTCGACGCTGTAAGTACGGCGGCGCAGGAAACCAAGAACCCGAAACGGGATATGCCGATCGGGATATTGATGTCATTGGTGGTTTGTACTATATTATATATGCTGTTTGCCCACGTGATGACCGGAGTCGTACATTACTCCGCTTTTGCTGGCCAGAATGGAATCGCTCCTGTGGCAATAGCTATCGATCATATGGGACAAATGGATGCTTCTGGTGTGATTCGTCCGGATTACCCTTGGATGAACCGGGCGATCGTAATAGCTATTTTACTGGGGTATTGCTCGGTTATCATGGTAACGTTATTAGGACAGAGCCGTGTATTCTTGAGTATGAGCCGGGATGGGCTGCTTCCTCCCCTATTTTCCCATATCCATGAGAAATTCCGCACGCCGGCACGAAGTAATTTCCTGTTTATGTTATTGGTCGGTACATTGGCAGCTTTCGTTCCGGCGAGCGTAGCGGGCGAGATGTGTAGTATCGGGACTTTGTTCGCCTTTACGCTAGTTTGCGCCGGGGTATTGATTGTCCGTAAGACAATGCCGGACGCTCCCCGGTCTTTCAAAACCCCGTTGGTTCCGTTCGTGCCTATCGCCGGTATCATAACTTGTCTGGTGATGATGCTTTTTCTCCCGGCTGATACATGGATTCGTTTGGTATTATGGATGTTAATCGGTCTGGATATATATGTCTGCTATGGCATCAAACACAGCAAACTGGAACATATGCAGAAACATCGCTCGGGACAGACCACATTGGATATGATCGGTATTACCCTATCCGTGCTTTGCGTGATTACGGGGCTTTGGCACCAGCAAACCGTGGGATGGGGCGAAAGTAAAGTCTTATTGATTATCTCATTCGTATTCGCTTTTACGCATCTAGCTTTCTATCTTTACAGACTCGGGAAGCAGTTTACGAGCCTTACCCGTTAGCGATTCAGCACGATTAGTCTCGATGGCTCACGCGACTAGTCCCGATGGTCAACACCAGTAGTGGTGAAGGCTTATGCGAATAGTCGCGTTGACCTTCACCACTACTGGCGTACTATACCACTTCCTTTGATACGATTTATCGGATTCTAGCTCTTAAAAGTAAGCCTCTTATTCATCATAAAATTAACGGCTCCGTAAACGAAAAGTCCAAGGAACTGACCCAGATATTCATTTAGATCGATCACCTCCACCATTAAAAGCAAGAATATGAATTGAGTAGCGTAAGCGCAACCAAAAGCGATTAGGAATAAAGGAATCTCCTTCCAGAAATTACCTTTCCCGGAAGAAAATACCCAGTATTTACTCCAAAAGAAGTTATTCACCAAGGCAGCCACATATCCAGCCATGTTCGACCACAAGTAATTACAATCCAGAATATCCATTAATATCCAGATTACCAATGCGGTGATCAAAGCGTTAGAAGAACCTACAATGGCGAAACGAAGAATACGAACAGATTCCTTCATGCTGTTAATTATACGTTTCGAATGACAAATATACGGGTTTATTTCTATATTTGTGCTGTACTTTTGATCAAGTATGTAACATTCTTAAAACAATTATGAGTATGATTAGACTAAATGTATTTATTCAAGTAAGTGAGGAGAATCGTCCCGCCGCATTGGAGACTGCGAAAGAATTGGTTGAAAAGTCTTTGAAAGACAATGGCTGTATTGCTTATGATATTTTCGAGAGCGCTACTCGTAGTGATGTATTGATGATTTGTGAGACGTGGAAAGACGCTGAATCCTTATCAGCTCACGAAAAAGCTGAGCATTTCGTAACGTTGGTTCCTAAATTGCAAGGATTAGGTGCGATGAAACTTGAGAAATTTACATTTTAAGGGTTTTATGTAGGATATTATTATCAGCCTGAGCATGCTAAAAAATCATAGTTATGAATCCTTCAACTTATAACTATGAATGAAAGAAAACATAACTATGATTTTTTTAGTGTTATCGCTCGTTGATGGAGATATATTCCCGATCGTCCAAAACGTTCTTGTAAGCCGGACGGATGATGCGTTTTCCGTCAAAGTTCAACTCCTCGATACGGTGAGCGGTCCAACCCACGATTCGGGCCATGGCGAATAAAGGCGTATAGATTTCCTGTGGCAAACCGATCATCTCATAAACGAATCCGGAATAGAAGTCCACGTTCGAGGAAACCCGTTTCTTAGTTCCTTTATGCTTGGCGAAACATTCGATCGCTCTTTCCTCTAATAACTCAAGGAAGGCGAATTCCTCAGAGCGACCTTTCTCTTTTGCCAGATCACGAGCCAGTTCCTTTAATACGACCGCACGGGGATCGGAAATCGTATAGACCGCATGGCCGATACCATAGATCAAGCCTGTCTTGTTATAAGCCTCTTTGTTAAGCATCCGCATGAAATAAGTATCGATCTCGTCCACGTTCTTCCAATCCGCGATATTCTCTTTCAAATGATGGAACATATCTACTACCTGAATATTGGCACCTCCGTGCAACGGGCCTTTCAATGAGCCGATACCAGCTGCGATAGATGAGTACGTATCCGTTCCCGTAGAACTAGTGACGCGTACCGTGAACGTAGAGTTATTACCACCACCATGTTCTGCTTGCAATACCAAGAGCAAATCCAACGTACGTGCGTCCAGATCCGTGAAATCACGTTTCAGCATGTGAAGGAAATTTTCTGCGATCGATAAGTTCTCGTGCGGATGACGGATGTGTAAAGAACGCCCCTGTGTGCTATGACGATAAATATTGTAGGCATAAGCGATAATCGTCGGGAACTTAGAGATCAATTCAATAGATTGGCGCATTAAGTTATCTCGGGAGGTGTCGTCCGGGTTTGCGTCGAAGGTATACATCTCCAATACGCTACGAGCCAATATATTCATGATGTTCTGTCCTTCCAGATCCAGAATATTCATCTTGGTCTTTTGCTCCAAGGGCATATTATCGTTCAACAGTTCTTTAAAGGCTGATAATTCCTCTTTATCGGGGAGTTTACCAGAAAGTAATAAATAAGCCACTTCCTCAAAACCGAACCGTTTTTCCTTGATGAAATCACGCGCTAAATCCTCTACGTCGTAACCTCTATAGAATAACTTACCGGGGATCGCTTTAAGACCGCCCTCTGGCAAGCGTTCGTATCCTACTACATTACCGACTTGGGTCAATCCTACTAACACGCCACTACCATCCTCGTTACGAAGGCCACGTTTCACATTATACATCGGGAAAAGTTCGTTGTCGATCTTGCAAGCCTCTCTGGCAGCCTCGGACAATTTGTAAATTAAATATTCTTTCTTCAACATGACTATACTAATTTAATTGTTTCGATAATAGAGATGATACGATCACCAAATTCTTTGGTGCCGAGAGATTTGCCGTTCGGCATAAAACGAGCCAAGTCATGAGTGGCCTCTCCAGCGGAGAAAGCTTGCTCCATAGCGGATGTAATCAGGTTAGCCGCATCACTCCATCCCATATATTCCAGCATCATCACGGATGATAATAATAAGGAAGAGGGGTTTACGAGATTCTTTCCCGCAATATTCGGAGCGGTTCCATGTGTTGCCTCGAAGATCGCATGACCACTGTTATAGTTGATATTAGCGCCGGGAGCAATGCCAATGCCACCTACCATCGCCGCTAATTGATCGGAGATATAATCGCCGTTCAGGTTCAAGGTAGCGATCACGGAATATTCTTCCGGAATTAATAGAGTGTTTTGCAAGAAAGCATCGGCTATGACATCCTTGATAATGATTTTACCGGCCTTTGAAGCTTCCACTAAGGCGGTATTGGCCGCTTCCTCACCTTGCTCTTTCTTGATCTTCTCATATTGAGGCCATGTGAAAGTGAGATCCGCAAACTCCCGTTCCGCTAAAGCGTATCCCCATAGTTTGAAACCACCTTCCGTGAATTTCATGATGTTACCTTTGTGTACCAAAGTCACGCTCGGTAACTGATGCAATATCGCGTATTCGATAGCGGCACGCACCAGACGCTCCGTACCTTCCACAGAAACCGGCTTGATGCCGAAAGAGGAAGTTTCCGGGAAACGTATTTTCTTCACTCCCATTTCCTCGGTGAGGAACTTCAATAACTTTTGTGCCTCCGGAGTCCCTTGTTGCCATTCGATTCCGGCATAGATATCTTCCGTATTCTCACGGAAGATATACATATTCACTTTCTGCGGCTCCTTTACCGGAGATACGACTCCTTTAAACCAACGAACCGGACGGAGACAAACATATAAATCCAACGTCTGACGGAGGGCCACATTTAATGAACGGATACCTCCACCAATTGGAGTCGTCAGCGGTCCCTTAATACCGACGATGTATTCACGGAACGCTTCCATAGTCTCATCGGGAAGCCAACTTCCGGTTTGCTTAAACGCCTTTTCGCCGGCTAAGACCTCTTTCCATTCGATGGAACGGGTTCCGTTGTAAGCTTGCTTGATGGCAGCGTTTACTATCTTTTGGCTAACGGGAGTGATCTCATGCCCCACGCCATCTCCTTCAATATAAGGGATCGTCACGTGATCCGGAACGAAAATATGATTACCTTTCTTTGTTATCTTACTCATGATATCAAGATTTTTTGTTTGTCTTAGTGAGCTGTATTTAAAGCGGAACCCGCCTTGAACCATTTAATTTGTAAATCATTATACGTATGGTTAACCGGGAATGATTCTTGCGTACCATCCGCATGAAGAAGAACGGCCGTCAACGGTTTGCCCGGCTGAAAATCTTTCAATCCGATGATCGAGATATGGTCATTCTCACGGATCTTGCTATAATCCTCCTTATCGGCGAAAGTCAATGCTAACATTCCTTGTTTCTTCAAGTTTGTCTCGTGGATACGGGCGAAACTCTTGGCTAGGATCACTTTTACATTTAGGAAGCGAGGCTCCATGGCTGCATGTTCCCGGGAAGAGCCTTCACCATAGTTTTCTTCCGCTACGACGATCGAGGAAATACCATTTGCCTTGTATTGTTTCGCTACGGCAGAAACTGCTTCATATTCATTGTTCAGTTGATTCAATACAGAGTTTGTCTTCCCGTTGAAAGCGTTTACGGCTCCCATCAACATATTATCCGATATATTTTCCAAATGCCCACGGAAACGTAACCATGGACCGGCCATCGAGATATGATCCGTCGTACATTTACCTTCAGCCTTGATAAGAAGGGGCATATCCGTGAAATCCTCTCCATTCCAAGGAGCGAAAGGCTTTAATGCTTGTAGGCGGTTGGATTCCAGATCGATGTTCACCACTACGTTCTTACCCGTAGGTGCCAGATAGCCGTTATCCTTTACCTCGAAACCTTTCGGCGGAAAATCCGTGCCTTTCGGTTCTTTCAGTTTCACAACCTTACCATCCTCTGTCTTCAAGGTATCGGTCAAAGGATTGAAACATAGATCACCTGCGATGGTCAAGGCCAGTGTCAGTTCCGGAGAAGCGACAAAAGCATGTGTATTCGGATTACCGTCCGCACGTTTAGCGAAGTTACGATTAAATGAAGTAACGATCGAATTCTTACGGGTATTATCATCCGTATGACGTTTCCATTGTCCGATACAAGGACCACAGGCATTCGCCATAATGGTTGCGCCAATCCGTTCAAAATCACCGATAATACCATCTCTTTCCGCCGTATAACGGATTTGCTCGGAACCCGGGTTGATGATCAAGGGTGCCGCTACCGGTATTTTATCCTCATAAGCTTGGCGAGCAATGGATGCCGCACGGCTTAGATCTTGATAAGAAGAGTTGGTACAGGAACCGATTAATCCGACCTCCATCTTTCGGGGATAGCCATTCGCTTTTACTTTTGCGGCAAACTCCGAGATAGGCGTAGCTGCATCCGGCGTGAACGGACCGTTGATATGCGGCTCCAATTCGGAAAGGTTAATAACGATTACACGATCGTAAAACTTATCTGGCTCGGCACGAACGTCCATATCCGCTTCCAGATATTCACCAATAGCTTCGGCCCAGCTCGCTACCTCGTCACGTCCCGTGGCACGAAGATATTGAGCCATTGTATTATCGAATGGGAATAAAGAAGTAGTCGCTCCTACCTCGGCACCCATATTACAGATCGTAGCTTTTCCGGTCGCTGAGATGGAGGCGGTGCCCGGACCGAAATATTCGATGATAGCGTTCGTTCCACCTTTTACGGTTAAGATGCCCGCTAGCTTAAGAATCACGTCCTTCGGCGAGGCCCAACCATTCAAACTACCAGTTAACTTAACACCAATTAGTTTCGGCATCTTCAGTTCCCATTCCATTCCGGTCATGACATCCACGGCGTCGGCTCCTCCTACTCCGATAGCGACCATTCCAAGTCCTCCGGCATTCGGGGTATGTGAATCAGTTCCTACCATCATACCGCCGGGAAACGCATAATTTTCCAATACCACTTGATGGATAATGCCTGCTCCGGGTTTCCAAAAACCGATTCCATATTTATCGGAGACCGATTTCAAGAAATCATAGACCTCGCTATTGCTTTTGGTAGCCGTATCGATATCCGTCTTGGCTCCCATATTCGCTTGGATCAAATGGTCGCAATGCACGGTAGCCGGTACTGCGGATTTTTCTTTTCCGGCGTTCATGAATTGTAAAAGCGCCATCTGAGCGGTGGCATCTTGCATAGCCACACGGTCGGGACGGAAATTCACATAATCCTCACCTCTTTTGAAAAGGCGAGTCGAGCTTTCATCGTATAGATGCGCATATAAGATTTTCTCGGCCAAGGTCATCGGGCGACCACCGATACGTTCGCGGGCTGTGTCCACTCTTCTGGGGAAATTCGCATAGAAATTTCTAAGCATGTCAATGTCGTACACCATATTCATATTCGTTTTTTATTGTAAGCCTTTTCGCAAATATATTTATCTATAACCAGCTAAAATGTAATAAATAAGACATCTGCCAATGAGTCTTTGTTTTTATTATCAACAAATATATAATATAATGAAATACAATTTGTTCGATAATTTCTATGAGGTTATAGAGGTTATTTATAATCTCCCGGATAACTTAGAAAAACGGGCTAATCGCACGTTTATTAATAAAACGTACCATTAGCCCGTTTTGTTCAAGCCTTGGAGCTGTTTTTTCTACTTATCGAGACTTTCTTTCCATCTTTGGGCATAACTATGCAAAATAGATGCGATACCCTCTCCAATCCGGACATAATCCTCCCGTTTAAGGTTGGCTAAAGATGCGCGGATAGACCACTCGGGAGCATCAAAACCTCCTCCGTTCAGTAAAACCAAGGAAGTTTCCTGTGCCAGACGGAAAACGACATCCAGAGGTTCGTAATTCTTTTTTAGATATTCCACGAAATCATCCCCATAGAATTTCTTAGCCCAGACAAGCATATCGATCTCGCTATAATATCCCGCACGCAAAGGGTCATCCAATAAGGTGAATCCGGTGCTTTCCCACAATGTGTGTAAACGCTCGTGGATCATATCCTGCATCCTTTTCTTATAGGTATTTTCCGCATCTAATAGAGCGAAAGACGCAAACAGAGACATTTGTGTTTGTTGTGGCAAGGAAAGACCGGCCGTATGATTCAAGGCTACTTGACGGCTATCGGTTACCATACGATCAATAAAGCGGATATCCTCGGGATGTAAGGATAGACTGCTATATCGTTTTTTTAGAAGCTCCTGTTTATCTCTTGGCAATTCACGGATCATCCGGTCGTAAATATTATCTTGATGTAAAGCGATTACCGCCAATCTCCATCCGGTTGCCCCGAAATATTTGGAGAAAGAGTAGACACATAACGTATTCTTTGGTAATTCGGCCATCATCGAGCGAAAATGCGGAATAAATGTCGCATACACATCATCCGTAATAATCATAAGGTTGGGATTGTCGTTCCGTACGATCTCAACGATCCTATTCATCAATGCTTTTGTCAATCCGTATGAAGGCGGGTTGCTCGGGTTTGTTATGAAAGCGGCTTTCACGCTAGGATCTTTCAGGACATCTAAATCCTTTTCTTGATATTGCCACGTGTGATAGCCGTCTTTTGTCATCTTCAAGGCTTTTATCTCTATGACATTAAAAAGATAACGAGCCTGTTCCGGAATCTCTATATAAGGAGTGAATACCGGAGCGAAGAGAATGATCTTGTCTCCCTTATTCAACAAGAAATTCTGCTGCAAGGAATCGAAGATATAACACATGGCGGCAGTTCCGCCCTCGGTAGCGAAAAGGTCGAATATTCCCTCAGGGGGCTGGTTATCACATAATTCTTGGTCTAAATAATCCCGCACGAGCATTTCCGTATATTTCAAGATACGATCGGGAACCGGATATTGATCACCAATGACACCTTCCGCCCATTCGTATACAAGCTCATTCTCATCTACACCTTTTTCCGTGACCAGATATTCATAGGTACCCTTCAATAAAGTAGCGCCGGGAGATTGCGCATGTTTCTTTAGAAACTGTACGAAGCGAGACGCGATCCTTTTGCGGTTGGGAACCCCTGCGGCTCCGGCCATCTCATCTGCCAATTCGGTTTCCCGCTGGCATTCCTCCAAGGCGAACTGCCCTAATAGGAAGAATGCCTCCCGTGGAACCGTACTGATCCAGTTTGGATTTCCCCTTCCTGCGTTCAGCATGATGTGCGTACTTTTACGAGCGCTCTCATCCGCTAACTCTATCAAGATGTTCTTTAGCTCGAAAGGGCTAATCTCCGACATCTTTTTCTCATATTCTCTCGTGACATGTATTTTCTTCTTGTCCATACATTATATATATTACATGATTAGCACAATAACGACACCCCAGATGATTAATAAAGTATTACCCACCGCATAGGTAACGGTATAGCCTAAGGCTGGAGTCTCACTTCCTACGGCATCTTCCACCGCTCCTAATGCGGCGGTTGTCGTACGTGAACCTGCCGTGCAACCTAAAGTGATAGCCGGATGGAACTTAAAAACGTAACGTCCCATCAGAATACCGATGATAAGCGGGATAGATGTCGCTAAAGCACCGATAATAAATAAACTTATACCGACTTCCTTCAATCCGGTCACGAAACTGGGACCCGCCGTGATACCGACTACGGCGATAAACATATTCAGTCCCAAATTATTTAATATCCAGACGGAAGGCTCCGGAATACGCCCGAAGGTCGGATGCTTGGAACGAAGCCATCCAAAGACGAGTCCGGCTATCAAAGCGCCGCCACTCGTACTCAGGCTGATCGGGACACCTCCGAAATGAATCGCGAGCGAACCTAAAATTCCCCCTAAGAAAATACCGATACCCACGAAAATCAAATCGGTCTGATTGGTTGGGCGATCGGGATATCCTAAAGTCGTAGCCGCTTTATTTACCTCTGATTTCATACCCACCAATTCCAACATATCACCGGAATCTATCACCGTAGCGGCCAAGACCGGGATATTGATACCCGCACGCCTTATGGACTTGACGCTAACACCGTGCATGAACGATTGATTGCGTAAATAGCAGATCTTTTTCCCCACGTATTCCTTATGGATCACTAGTACGGGTAACGTCTCTGCCGGAAAATCGAGCAATTCAATGTCATTGACCTCGTCGCCAATCCAGTTCTCCTCTCCGATCACGAATTCCCGGCGACCGCTTAGGACAACCTCATTTCCGGTATGTAAAACCAAATCCGGTTTAACATCGGTTAGTACATTATTAATACGGACACGCTCCACGAACAAATGCCGTCCTAATTGGTCCAGATATTCCTCCAACTGCTTTACGCTTTTACCCTCCTTGAACCATTCATTACTAATCTTATAGGCCCGGAAAGTTACCGGACGGGCGGCAGGCATAAAGCCCGGTTGCTCGCTCTCGTCGTTATTTCCCATTTTAGCCTCTAGCTCTTTACAGGCTTTTTTCACGTAGTCGAGTCCTCCTAAAAGACGTGGCCCGATATCACTCACCAACCATGCGGATCCTGCCGTACCGAAAATATAAGTTACCGCATAGGCCACGGGCATCACGTTGACCATAGCGCTTTTATCCGTATCGCTAATATTCATCTGTCCGATCGTATCTTCGGCAACTCCTAATACTGCCGACATCGTCTGGGAGCCCGCCAATAATCCTGCGGCCTCGCCTGCGTTATATCCCATAAGTTTCGCCAGTAAAAAAGGAGCGATCAAGCAAAACACACACATGACGGCGGCGAAAAGCATTTGAGGAAGACCTTCCTTTTTCAATCCCCGGAAGAACTGTGGCCCAACACTATATCCTACAGCGAAGAGGAACATCAAGAAAAAGACGGACTTTAACGGTCCGCTTATATCGATTTTTAATTGCCCGATCAATACACCGACCAATAATACGCTGGTAACCGTTCCCAGCGTGAACTTCTTTATCTTAAACTTGCCAATCCAGAAACCGAGAGCTAAGGTTATGAAAATAGCTAGCTCCGGATAATGTTGAAGTAAATTAGTTATCCATTCCATATCTATTTATTTGATGTTAAACAAAAAAGATGCTATTGAAACAGGGATTCTTTGAAAGATGTTGTTACTTTTCGGGATTATTTATATAAATTTGCGACCGCTTAGGTGATAGAGTTTGTCTACCGACAATTCTATAAAAGGGAATCCGGTTAGAATCCGGAACAGTGCCCGCTACTGTGAAGCTCTTGAAAAGGAAAGCGTTCTGCTATGCCACTGTCTTAAGAAAGATGGGAAGGTTGCTTTCCGAGCCAGTCAGGAAACCTGCCAAGCGAAGTAATGATTAATTCCTCCCGGGGTTAGGAGTAATTAAGAGGATAGAAATATCACCTATATCTAAAAGATGTTGGAGACGGAATAATACGTTGTCTCCGTGGGATTGATATGTAATCTAATTATTAATATATTCATATGATGAGGAAACACTTACTATCTTTCTTCCTGCTGGTCATCAGCCTAGTTTGTCGTGCGCACGATGGCGAGAATTTTGTAGCATCCGATTTATTCGCCTCTTTACAACCGGGCGATAAGGCCGCTTTATTGATGGTACATTTTGGAACAACCCATGATGATACCCGTGCCTTGACAATCGACGCGATCAATCAAAAAGCGAAAGAAGCTTTCAAAGATGTTGAGTTGCGTGAGGCATGGACTTCTCGCATTGTAATGCGCCGCTTAAAAGCTCGTGGCGTAGAGAAACTGAACCCGATCGAGGCCTTGGAAAAATTAAAGACTGATGGTTATACACATGTCTTGATCCAATCCACGAATATAATCGAAGGTATCGAGATGGAATCCTTACGTAAGGATGTTGCCACCATGAAATCTTCTTTCAAGGAGATTCGTATCGGTAATCCTTTATTGTATACACCGGAGGATTATGAGGCGGTAATCGCCGCTATCATAAAAAATGGGGCGAAAGAAGGCGCTACTTTATTGGTAGGCCATGGCACTTATACACCGGCGACGGCCCAATATGCTATGTTGGATTATATGTTGAAGGAGAAGGGATTCAAGGATTATTCCGTAGGAACCATCGAGGGCTATCCTACTTTTGATACGATGGTAGCCCAAGTAAAGGCCAATGGAACGAAGAAAGTCTTGTTGATGCCATTTATGTTTGTTGCCGGAGACCATGCGAAAAACGATATCGCCGGTGATTGGAAAGAGGAATTGGAAAAGAAAGGCTACGAGGTAAGCGTATTTATGGAAGGTCTGGGACAGAATCCGGATATCCAGAAGATCTTCATCGAACATGCCCGTTTCATGGCTAAACATAAGATGATCGATATCGTTGATAAGAAGAAAGCTTATGCGGTAGAGAAGGACTAAAAAAGTTCACTACACAATGTTTTTTATTCCTTTCGGAAGAAAAAGTAATTCCTTCCGAAAGAAACTAAATTTTCATTCGAAGGAAAATGGAATTTCTTTCGAAAGGGATTTCACATGCATACAATAAACAGTTATAATGCTAAATATATGAAAAGAGTTTTGACAATCTTACCGTTGACAGCCTTATGTATCAGTACGATGCAGGCGCAACACAAGAATGAGTACACGAATTTCGCCGATACGACATTCAATATTCAAGAAGTCGTAGCGACCGCCGCACGCAAGCCACGTCCACAAATCACGAAGTTGGACGTACCTATGAAATATCTTCCTATTTCAATTAATAGCATTACGGCGAGTAGTTTGGAGTTGCGAGGTATCCGTAATATCCAAGATGCGGTACGCTTTATGCCGGGCGTACGATTCCAGACATCTTATGGCGCATTTCAACAATTGTCGATCCGTGGTTTCGATCATTCTATCATGATGATAGACGGTATCCGCGATGAACGTTCGGCAATAAACAACTCTTATCCCGTACCCGATCTATCCTGTATCGAGTCTATTGAATTATTAAAGGGACCGGCTTCTGTACTTTACGGACATTCAGCCGTAGGTGGAACCTTGAATATCGTTCGTAAATCCCCGTCAGAGAAACAGAGCGTTAACGCCCGATTGGCCTATGGTAGTTACGAGAATAAAGAGGCGACGCTTGGCATGGGCGGTAAATTGGTCGGTCCGGTCAATTATTACGCCAATGTCAACTTTTCCGATCAAGAGGGCTGGCGTGATAATGGCAACCGTCGCTTTTCCGGTTATCTGGCATTGCAAGCTAAAATGACGGAACGTGACCTATTAGATGTTCGTGGAGGTTTTAACCGCGACTTCTATGGAACGGAGATTGGTCTTCCCGATTTAATGGCAAATGATGTATATAATGCGCAAACAGGACAGTTATATCTCCATAAAAATGATATGCTACCGGGACTTGACCGTGAGGCTCGCTACAATAACGAGTCCGACTTTATGAAGAATCACGCTTGGAACATATCAACGCAGTACACACATACTTTTTGGAACGGCGCAAAACTAACAGATCGCCTTTCTTACAATAACGACGATATCAACTATTTTGGGACGGAAGCCCTCGACTATCTCGAAAGTGATGATCCGATCTATGATCATTATTATATGAAAAATGGCCAGAAAAAATATATCTGTTTGGACAGTGTATATCTTTCTTTCCCGCTTCGCTTCTCCCATATAGCCAAGACGGTAGCCAATACGCTCGAGCTAAGCGGTAAATTCAGGACGGGTGAGATAAAGCATACGTATATGGGAGGTTACTCTTTCGTCGCCTTGAATCGTACCAGCTATTCGGGATATAATTTAGGAGATGATGTTCAGGGTCCCGGCCTTTATTCGCATGTATCTGTTTATGATCCGCATAGCATGGGATATATGACCAGTAAATTCTCGAAAGCAACGGTTACGCATCATTATTCCAACAGCCTTTATCTTCAAGATATGGTTGAGTTCAACGAGCAATGGAAGGTATTAGCCGCTCTACGTTACGACTTTTTCCGTTATATGTCCGCCAGCGCTACAACTCCTACCGGACGACGTGAGTATGAGGAACATTCAAGCTTCAATATGATAAAGAATAAGGCGTTGACTTATCGTTTCGGAGCGGTCTATCTGCCCCATCCGAATACATCCATTTATGCTTCTTTCGCTTCTTTCTTCAAACCGATCCGTACGTTCTATCAAGATAATGTCGTTTATGTAGGAGGTGATGGAAATCGTTTCGAGCCTGCTCGCAATGAGGAAGTATTTAAGCCGGAGAAAGGATACCAAGCCGAGGTGGGGCTTAAATATCAATTGAACAATATATTAAGCGCCAATGCCAGCTTGTTCTATATCCGGAAGATGAACAGTACGGCTACGTTGACCAACAACTATCAAGTGGAGGTAAACGGCGAGACTACCACGATGAGCGTAATCGGACAGGTGGGTGTACAAGATTCCAAGGGTTTTGATTTTGATGTCACTCTTTCTCCGGTAAGCACCTTAGCGCTGACGATCGGTTATGGATTGAACGACTCCAAGATCCGGGAGATGAAAGAAATAAAGGATCCGGAATTGATCGAGGCTATCTATGGCAATAACCCGGATGAGACAAAGCAACAATTGAATAGCCAAGAAGGAAACTGGCAGAGCAACGTACCGAACCAGACTTTCTACGCATACGGCAGTTATACCATCCCTCGGGGTGTCTTGAAGAATCTGGAATTTCACTTGAGTAGCAGTTATACCGGTAAAGTATACCGTAATACGTCAAACAACTCTTGGTTCGATCCGTATTGGGTAACCGATTTCGGTATGTCTTATTTGTTGAACAACAATATTCACCTTACATTCAACTTGAATAACTTGTTTGACAACAATTATTATAACCAAGCGCTCGGACAACAGATGGTGCCAAGCATGCCTCGTAATTTCCAAGTGGCTATCTCCTATACATTATAATATATAGAACATACGCTCATGAATCTATTGACAAAGATCATGCAATTTATACACAGGATACTGGGCACGGCACTCAGTATCCTGTTCCTCGTTTGGTTCCTATCGGGATTGGTAATGATCTACCATACGTTCCCGCGAGCGGACCGGGCCGGTAAACGGGCGAAGATGGATATTCTCTCTCCGGAGAATCTTCCTTCGTTAGACCAGATAGAGAAACGTTTACCGCAGAACGAGCGGATAAACCATGTTACCTTAAACAGCTATTTGGGACAAACTGTTTTTCATCTCCGGACGGAGAAAGGGAGCTATGATATTCCTGCCGACTCGACGGAAAGATTACCCGTAATCGACTGGAATCATATCCAACGTGTGGCATCACTATGGAATACCTCTTCCATAGCGAAGGTAGATTCCTTGTATACCTTGGACCAATGGATTCCATTCGGTCGTTTAAAAGAGGAATTTCCGATCTATAAATTCCATTTCGCCGATCCGGAACGACATGAATTATACATATCCTCTAAATCCGGGGAGGTTTTGCAATATACGGATAAAAACAGTCGTTTCTGGGCTTGGCTCGGGGCGATCCCTCATTGGGTCTATTTCACTTCCTTGCGGCAAGACGCTGAATTATGGATAAAGGTAGTTGTCTGGTTATCCGGAATCGGGTGCGTTATGTGTATCGCCGGGATCTATTTAGGAATACGGGATTTCCGGTTAGCGAGGAGACGTCATTTGATTTCCCCTTATAAGAAGTTCTGGTATAAATGGCATCATATTCTTGGGGTGTTATTCGGTTTATTTGTCCTCACCTTCTGCTTTAGTGGTATGATGTCTTTGGCTCGTGTACAGGATTGGGGGTTGAAAGCCAAGCTCGATATAAACCCGGTTCAAGAACTGCGGAAGATGGCTCCTTCCCCACTCGATTATCCGTTGGATTACAGGGCGGTCGTACAAGCCTATCCCGGCCAGATCCGTCAATTGGAATGGAGTAGTTTTGGTGATATACCCTTTTACATCGTACAAACAGACACGAAGGATATTGTCGTGAACGCAAATAAGAGTGACGGGATATCTTTATTGAACCTGCGACCGAAAGAAATCCGTTCCGTATTGTCTCAGATACATGGTATCGGGACCACGGCTGATATCAAACTGTTGGATGCTTATGATACGTATTATATCTCACGAAAAAGGAATTTAGAACTCCCGGTCTGGAAAGTATCTATTCAAGACGTGGATAATAGTTGTTATTACATTAATCCCCGTAATGGACAATACCGTTATGTAAATACGCCGTCTCGTTGGAACCATTGGATGTATCCGGCATTGCATAGCTTGAATCTGAAATTCTTGGTAGATCATCCGGTCTTATGGAATATCGTGATGTGGGGAACCATGTTGGGAGGCACGTTCGTTTCCTTATCCGGTGTATGGCTTGCGATAAAATATATCAGGCGAAAAGCGAGAAGAAAGAAGTAAAGCCTGTATATTTGTATTATATTTATTGAGAACATTGTATTATAAAATAGATTTGAATGAATAAAGGCAAGATTATAGTCGCCGGAATCGGCCCCGGTAGCGAGGCCGATATAACGCCTGCGGTTTTGGCCGCTATCCAAAGCTCGGATGTCATCATAGGATATAAATATTATTTCCGTTTTATCACCCACTTGCTTCGTGAGGGAACGGAATGTATAGATACAGGTATGAAACGTGAGCAAGCTCGTGCCGAGCAAGCTTTCGCTTATGCCAACGAGGGAAAGACGGTTTGCGTGATCAGTTCCGGTGACGCCGGTATTTATGGCATGACTCCTCTGATTTATGAGATGAAGAAAGAATCCGGAAGCGAGATCGAGATCGAGTCGTATCCGGGCATCAGCGCTTTCCAGAAAGCTGCGTCCTTGCTTGGCGCTCCTATCGGACATGATTTCTGTGTGATTTCCCTCTCAGACTTGATGACTCCTTGGGAACTGATCGAGAAACGGATTCACGCGGCGGCCATGGCCGATTTTGTTACGGCGATCTATAATCCAAAAAGCGAGGGACGTTATTGGCAACTCTATCGCTTAAAAGAATTGTTCCTGCAAGAACGCAAGCCGGAGACTCCGGTCGGTTATGTACGTCAGGCCGGACGGGAGGAGCAAGAAGTATTCGTCACTACGCTCGCAGATCTGGACCCCGAGCGGATCGATATGTTTACGGTAGTCTTGATCGGAAACTCACAAACATATCTTTCCGGGAATCATATGATCACTCCCCGGGGATATTATGGCGAGATCAAACAAAAGAAAATGGATACGGGTATCGGACAGGACATCATGATCCGTAGTTTCCGTACGATCGAGAAGGAATTGAAAAACCAAAAGATCCCGTTGGATAAGAAATGGGCGTTACTCCATGCCATTCATACGACGGCCGATTTCGATATGGAAAATATCCTTTATGCCGACCCGGATGCTGTCTCTACATTATATAATAAGATCAGCGGCGGGGAAGTTCCTACGATCATCACCGATGTCACGATGGCTGCTTCCGGCATTCGTAAGGGAGCTCTGCAACGTTTGGGTGTCGAAGTGAAATGCTACCTTCAAGACGAGCAGGTCGCTGAGATGGCTTCGAGCAAAGGAATTACCCGTACTCAAGCCGGTATTCGTCGGGCCGTGGAAGAGCATCCGACCGCTCTGTTTGTCTTCGGGAACGCCCCGACCGCCCTTATGGAATTATGCGATTTAATACGTAAAGGTAAAGCCACTCCAGCTGGCATTATCGCGGCTCCGGTAGGTTTCGTACATGTGCAGGAATCCAAACATATGGTGAAACCTTTTATCGGTATACCGAAACTAATCGTGGAAGGTCGTAAAGGAGGTAGTAATTTAGCGGCTACGCTAGTGAATGCCATCCTTTGTTTTAATGACGCAGAACAATTAAAGCCGGGAAGAGACGTATGAACCGATTTTATGTCATAGGGCTGGATGATAATATGCGGCAATACTTTCCGCCGGAGATATTGGAGATAATCTCGTCCCACCGGGTGTTCTCCGGAGGCGTGCGGCATCATGAGATCGTACGTTCGCTCTTGCCCGAGAAAGCGGACTGGATCGATATAAAAGTCCCGTTGGACGAGGTCTTCGATCGCTATCGTTCGTACGACGGTCGGGAAAGCATCGTTGTATTCGCTTCCGGAGACCCTTTGTTTTTCGGATTCGCCGTTACGATTCAAAACCGATTGCCGGATGCGCAAATCCGCCTGTACCCGTCATTTAATTCCTTGCAACTCTTGGCACAAAATCTATTGATGCCTTACCACGATATGCGGATCGTCTCCCTTACCGGACGGCCTTGGCACGAGTTCGATCGTGCCTTGATCGAAAGTGCGTCTAAGATAGGCGTGCTCACGGATCGGGAACATACGCCTACGACTATCGCTCGCCGGATGCTGGAATACGGCTATGATAATTATACCATGTTCGTGGGAGAACGGTTAGGAAATACCGAACGGCAGAGCATCCGCCAATTCAGTATACAAGCCGCGGCAATGAATAATTTCGTTCATCCGAATTGCTTGATCCTAAAGAAAGAGCGTGACGGGCATTCCCGTAAATTCGGCCTGCCGGATTCCGCGTTCGAGCATTTGAACGGACGGGAGAAGATGATAACCAAAATGCCGATCCGTTTGTTATCTTTAAGCATGCTGGATCTGAGAAACCGGGAACGTTTTTGGGATATCGGCTTTTGCACGGGTTCTGTCTCGATAGAGGCTAAATTGCTGTTCCCTCATTTGCATATCACGAGTTTTGAGATCCGGGAAGAGGGACGAAAGTTAATGACTGAGAATTGCCGTCGTTTTGGGACTCCGGGTATCGAGGCTATAATCGGAGATTTCTTATCGGTGGATTTATCAGCGTTGGAGGCTCCGGATGCAATCTTTATCGGCGGACATGGCGGGAAATTAGTGGAGATCCTTATGGTAGTTTCCAAAAAGATGAAAGAGAACGGTGTCATCGTCTTCAACTCCGTATCCGACGAAAGCAAAGCGCTTTTAGAGGAAGCGGTCCGCCAAACCGGTCTTCGGATATCCGCCCAAACCCGTATCACGATTGATGATTTTAATACGATTACCGTGAATGTTATTTATAAATTATGAGTACAATATCAATTATTCCAATATCCGATAGCAGCCGGGGGCTTGCTGAGCGAATTCTTGCTTCTTATCCCGAGGCGAAGATCTTACCATTCGGCTCTTTCTCAAAAGAGGTTTTTCACGAATCCAGTAGTTTGGTATTTATTGGAGCGATGGGAATTTGCGTACGCAGTATCGCTCCCTTCGCGGAAGATAAACATACCGATCCGGCCGTGGTTTGTATAGATAGTACCGGCAAATACGTGATTCCTGTTTTATCTGGACATATCGGTGGAGCGAACGATCTTTCCAAAGAGTTAGCGAACCTATTAGGAGCCGAAGCGATTATTACGACACAAAGCGACAACGCAAACCTATGGGCGCTCGATACATTAGGGAAGAAATACGATTGGACCTTGATCGCCAAAGATAGCAATGCCGCCATCTCCACTTTTGTCAATGGAAAACCGACAGCGCTACTCCTTGATATACGAGATAAAGGAACGGATTATTTGGAGCGTACGGTCCCGTCTCATGTCTCTATCTTTTATTCCTTCGAGGCGATACCGCAGCAAGACTATGAGTTATTGATGATCGTCAGTCCCCAACAATACGATACATCCATCCCTACGATCACCTATATACCGAAAGTCCTCCACCTAGGAATGGGTTGCCGCAAGGATATGCAAGGCGATCCTACGGTCGTTTACGAACATATTAAAGATGTATTGCGTGATAAACGCCTATATCCGGAAGCTTTGGCGGATGTAAATACAATCGATTTGAAGAAATGCGAACCGGTGCTGACATTACTGGCTTATGGAGTTATGGAATGCCCTTTCCACACCTATACATCGGAGGAGCTGAAAGATATCCCGGTACCCAATCCATCGGAGAAAGTACTGGAGGTAACCGAATCCCCAAGTGTATCGGAAGCTTCCGCCATTTATGCGGCTCATGGCGGTCCGCTTTTGGTCGAGAAGCAAAAAGCGGATTTAGGGAAAGGAAATGAATATACCTTTGCCGTAGCGTTAGATCGGGCGGCCTGCCGCAAGGGACATATCGAGATCGTAGGAGCCGGTCCCGGCGATCCGGACTTGATCTCTATCCGCGGACGGCAAATGTTGGAGAAAGCGGATTTGATCCTGTATGCAGGAAGCCTCGTCCCGAAAGAACTTACCTTATGCGCGAAGGCAGGCGCTACGGTGCGAAGCTCGGCGGATATGAATCTGGAAGAACAGTTCGCGTTGATGAAAGAGTTTTATGATAAAGGATTGTTTGTCGTTCGTTTGCACACGGGCGATCCTTGCATCTATGGAGCTATTCAAGAGCAAATGAATTACTTTGATCAATACGGGATGGATTATCATATCACTCCGGGTATTTCCTCTTTCCAAGCCGCCGCCGCCGCTCTTTATTCCCAGTTCACGATTCCGGAGAAAGTACAAACGATCATCCTCACTCGTGGCGAAGGACGTACGCCCATGCCTGAGAAAGAGCAACTGCACAAACTGGCTCAAAGCCAAAGTACGATGTGTATCTTCTTAAGCGCCGGTGTCGTAGAGAAGGTCCAAGAGGAATTATCGCGACATTACGCTCCAACCACTCCGGTAGCCGCTTGCTATAAATTGACATGGAAAGACGAGCGGATCTACCGTGGGCAACTGAAAGATCTCGCGAAAATCGTAAAAGAGAATCATCTTACACTGACAACATTACTTGTCGTCGGGGATGCCATCGATAATCGCAAGGGTCTATCCCGCTTATATGCGGATGAATTCAAACATCTTTTCCGTAAGTAATGATACTGATCCTTGGAGGAACGACAGAAGGCCGTGTGGCTGTGCGGGTAGCGGACGAGGCAGCCGCTACCTATTACTATTCTACGAAAGGAACTTTGCAATCCATTGAATGCGCGCATGGAATCCGTTTGACCGGAGCCATGAATGCGGAGGAAATGGAGTGTTTTTGTCGTGACCACGCGATTAAGCTATTGATTGATGCGGCACACCCTTTCGCTCAAGTGTTACACCAAACGATCGAAAAAGTATCGAAATGTTTACAGATTCCGGTGATCCGTTACGAACGTCGGTATCCACCTCGTGATGAGGACTTGACTTGGTGCGATAGTTATGCAGACGCAATTCACCAAATGGAAAACAAAGGTATCCAACGGCTACTTGCCCTCAGTGGCGTGAACACCCTTGCCCCGCTCCGCCCTTATTGGCGATCGCATACCACTTGGTTCCGTATATTGGAGCGGGAGGAATCTTTGTCGTTGGCCGAGAAGCAGGGCTTCCCCCAAGAACGTCTGGTTTTCTATCGAGAAGGTGAGGATGAGTTAAAGTTGTTGGAGCAACTCCATCCGGATGCGATCTTGACAAAGGAAAGTGGTTTCTCCGGCTATTTTACGGATAAAGTGAACGCTGCCCGCCAATTCGGAATACCAGTATTTGTCGTGAAGCGTCCCGCATTACCGGAAACTTTCTACCGAGTGTATGGTGAAGACGGATTGCGCAAACAAATCGAACGCCTATTACCCGAATTCTTTCCCTTGAAAAGCGGATATACGACCGGAGCTTGTGCTACCGCCGCCGCAAAAGCCGCTTTATTGACCTTATTATCAAGGAAGGAACAAACAGAAAGCCAGATAACATTACCCTCGGGAGAACAGATAACGTTGCCGGTAGCCTATACCGAATGGGCCGGGTGTTCCGCCGCCACCTGTACCGTGATCAAGGAGTCTGGGGATGATCCGGACGTGACGAATCATAGCCGGATCCGGGTTACTGTTCAATTATCTCCCGATGCATCCGGTTGTGCCACGGTAATGGCACAAGAAGAACATTGTCAAGAAACAGAAAGCGACGATACGGGAAGAGTCATCTTCCAAGCAGGTGAAGGAGTCGGAACCGTGACCCTTCCGGGACTCGGCTTGAAAGTCGGTGGCCCGGCTATAAACGCCACGCCCCGTAAGATGATCCGGCAAGAGCTGATTCCACTCCTGCCCTCACCCGATTCCGTCGCTATTGTCACGGTCTCGGTTCCCGGTGGCGAGGAGTTGGCGAAACGTACCTTCAATCCGAAACTTGGAATTATCGGGGGAATCTCCATTATCGGGACATCCGGAATCGTGCGTCCTTTCTCATCGGACGCTTTTATCGCCTCGATACGGAAAGAAGCCAGTGTCGCCAAAGCGATAGGTTGCGAGACGTTGGTTATTAATTCCGGGGCGAAGAGTGAACGCTACCTTCGGAGCTTATACGCTTCTTTGCCTCCACAATCATTCGTCCATTACGGGAACTTTATCGGAGAGACGCTAAAGATCGCTGCCGATTTAGGTTTCAAGCAGGTTATCTTAGGCATCATGATCGGCAAGGCGGTGAAACTTGCGGAAGGTTTCCTAGATACACACAGCAAAAAAGTCGTCATGAACAAAGGCTTCCTTCAAGATGTAGCGAAAGAAGCGAAATGCGAGGAGGCGACCGTAGATGCAATCAATCGGATTACGTTGGCCCGTGAATTATGGGAGCTTCTTGCGGAAAAAGAACAAAATCGTTTCTTCCCATTACTTTTACAAAAATGTAAATCGTATTGCGCTCCTATCCTTCCCGACGGCGAACTAACCTTGCTGTTAATATCCGAAGAGGGCAAGGTCTTGTATCAATCTTAGCTGTAGAGACGCAGCACGCACTCTATGTCTCTACACCCCCCAGACTGTAATAGCATTTCTTTTTAGCTGTTTATTCTTTTTTATTAGGGATTCTTTAAGAATACATATTAGGAGGATTTCGTACTTTTGCCCTCTAAATATTGATTAAAATAATGTTTAGATATCTTTTAATTTATATGGCCTGCCTTCTATTCGCCTTTTCCGTAAAGGCGCAAGGTATTTCCAATGACACGATTCCGAAAGAAGTGCTGATGCTGGACGGTAAGCCTATGACCGAAAAGCAAATACAACGTTATCATAAACAATTACATAAAGACTCCATACGGGCCAACAAAAGGATCTGGTGGTCTATCCTTGGCGGACCGTCTTACACGCCGGAAGCCTCCTTTGGCGTAGGTGGTGCGGTTTTGGCTAGCTTTCGCTTAAACAAGAATGATACGATATCCCAACGATCGTTTATCCCTGCGGGATTTAACATCACCTTAAATGGGACGTTCGTTTTTGCCGGTGCCGGCACCTTATTCTTCAACGAGAATCGCTTCCGTATTTATATCAGTTACGGTTATCGGAACGAACCTTCGCATTATTTCGGGAAAGGCTATGAGACGATTGAGCAAATCGAGAAGAGTGACTCGACAACGAAATTCCACAAGAGTTCTTTCCAACTATATCCCCGTTTCGTATGGGAAGTTAGGCCTCATTTATATACGGGCCCTCTTTTTGATATTAATTTCAGCAAATCAGATGATATCAACCCGGTGATGGCCGAAGATCCTTATTTCAATAAGTTCAAACGAGATTATGTCAATATCGGTGTCGGCGGCTTGATTCAATACGATACACGAAATGATGTGGCGACCCCAAGTTCCGGTATGTTACTAAGTGCGATCGCTAAAGTATATGGAAAGTATTTAGGCGGTGCATATAATTATGAGATGTTTGAGCTGGAATACCGCCAATTCCAGCAAGTATTTCGTCCTCGTAGCACCTTGGCATGGATCGCCAAGACACAAATCGGTGTGGGAAACGTTCCTTTTACGGAGCTTCCTTCGTTTGGCTCTCCTTTCGATCTTCGCGGATACTATTGGGGCAAGTTCCGTGATAAGACCATGGCGTATGGGATTCTGGAGTATCGTCATATGTTCGGCAGCGTGGAGAAATATAAGAGCGGTAATTTCTGGGCGAAGTGTGGTTTTGTTGGCTGGGTCGGCACGGGTACGATCGGAAACGCTCCTATCGTAGACTGGAATAAATGGAAGTTCAACTACGGCGTAGGCTTACGTATCCAAATGCAACCCGGCAAGAACTTCCGCCTAGACGTAGGCAAAGACCCGAACCAAAAAGGGATGGCGGTTTATATGAATATGACGGAAGCCTTCTAAAACCAGAAGGCTCCCGTCTACGATTTATGGAAGTATAACCTTGCGTTAAAATTATCGTTTAAAAGCCGGAAATATCTTAATATCGATTTTTTTCACTAAGTTTGCGTCGTCGAAGGGGTGCCATACTATATGGGCTGAGATCATACCCTTACTACTTGATGCGGGTAATGCCGCCGTAAGAAAAACGAATGTTAGATGGATAAAAATGAAACGTACCGTTATCCGGTAGCTTTAACGATCGCGGGCTCTGATAGTGGCGGTGGTGCCGGAATACAAGCGGATATTAAGACTTTTACCTCGCTGGGGGTTTTTGGAGCCTCGGCGATAACGGCTATAACCGCTCAAAACACACAGGGAGTGCGAGGGATCCAAGCGATCTCTCCCGAGATTTTGAGAGGACAAATCGAAGCTATTCTTGAGGATTTCATCGTAGATGCCGTAAAAATAGGGATGCTACATAACAAGGATGCCGTAAAGGTCGTATCTGAAACTTTATCTTCCTTCCAACAGACTTCTATCATTTTAGATCCAGTGATGATATCCACGAGCGGAAGTAAATTATTGGAGGATGACGCCATCCGAACCATCATTGATGAGTTGTTCCCTAAAGCGACACTGCTTACTCCGAATATTCCCGAGACGGAATATCTTTCCGGTATAAAAATCAATAACGAGGCGGATATCTTACTTGCCGCCCGGAAATTGCAGGAAAAAGGATGTAAGGCTATATTGATCAAAGGGGGGCATATTCCCGGAGTAGAAACGGTGGATCGGTTATTTATCAATGAGAATAATCCGATTTGTCTGGCCTCGCCAACAGTGGAGACTTTCAATACCCATGGAACGGGCTGTACGCTATCGTCCGCCATCGCCGCTTATATGGCACTCGGCCATTCATTGGTGGAAGCCGTACGATTAGCCAAGGAATATATGAATAACACGCTCGTTCACGGGGCAAATGTATGCATGGGAAAAGGGCACGGACCTGTAAACCACTTCTTCTCACCCTCTGCCCTTCATAAAATCCGATGGAATCATGAATAAGCTGGTCGTAATTACTACACCTTATTTTTTCGCAGATGAAGCTTCTTTGATCGAACTTCTATTCACGGAAGGAATGTCTCGTTTACATCTACGTAAACCGGATTGTAAACGTGATGAATTGGAGGGCTTATTGGATAAAATCTCTCCGGCTTATTACGACAGGATCGTTCTTCATGATTGGTTTATCTTGGCAGAAGAAAGGGCTTTAGGAGGAGTCCATTTGAACAAGAGGAACCCGGAAGCTCCACCTTTATATAAAGGCAGTATAAGTCGTTCTTGCCATAGTCTGGAAGAGATTATCGAGTATAAACTGGTATGCGACTATGTATTCCTTAGTCCGATCTTTCAGAGTATATCCAAAGAAGGATATGGTAGCGGATTCCCCTTAGATGGATTGCGAAACGCAAAGGGCATCATCGATGATAAGGTGATCGCCTTGGGAGGAATCTGCTCACAAACAATAACGAAATTAAGAGATATCCCCTTCGGCGGTGTCGCCGTTCTCGGGGCCCTTTGGGGAAACGATCCCTCCCTTCTTGTTGCGGATCAACTCATAAAACAATTCAAACGATTACAAGTATGGCCTTAAATTATTATTTCGGATATGATGAGAATGGAAGAGTCGGTCGGAGAACAACCGGATTACGCCCTCCTTTTGGTGGGAGTAACCGCTTGATGTTTATAACGCATCGTACACCTAAATATACGGAATGCGACGAGGTACGCATGGCAATCCAAGGAGGATGTTCGTGGATACAATTGCGTATGAAAGACGGGATCTATGAGGATACCGTACGTAAATGTGCCACTATCTGCGCGGACGAATGTGAGCGAATCGTGGATTTCTGCGTAAACGATGATCTGGAAGCCGCCGTGACATGTGGCGCTACGGCTTGTCATCTAGGTAAGAATGACATTCCCTTGGATATCGCTTGGGAAGTACTGAAAGACAAGTTGGACTCCAATGCCATCTTCTATATCGGGGCTACGGCTAACACGTTCGAGGATATCCGGCTGGCCGTAGAACGAGGCGCCTCGTATATCGGACTAGGGCCGTATCGCTTTACAGGTACCAAGAAGAATTTGAGTCCCATCTTAGGTTTGGAAGGTTATCGTAAAATTATCGTTCAATGTAAGGAGGCTGGCATTGATATTCCTATCTTCGCGATAGGTGGTATTACGTTGGAAGACGTAGGCCCTTTGATGGAGACGGGTATAACCGGAATCGCTGTTTCGGGCGCGATTATCAATGCCCCCGATCCCGTGGAGGAAACCCGCCGGTTTATAGAGGAAATCAATAAGTACTAAACTAAATACATATGGCTAATAAAAAGAATATGCATATTTCCTATCCGTCCTCGGAAAAGATTTATGTCCCGGGCGAGATCAATAAGATCAAGGTTGGTATGCGTAAGATTAAATTGTTGGACACGGTAACCTTGGATGAGCATGGAGAACGAATCTTCAAGAAGAACAATCCGGTAATCGTTTACGATACGAGCGGCCCGTATTCCGACCCCAAGATATCGATTGATATCGCTAAAGGACTTCCTCGTATACGTGAGGAGTGGTACGGTAAGCGTAAAGATGTGGTTCAATTGCCGGAATTGACTTCCGCTTATGGCCGTGAGCGATTGGCGGACGCGAGTCTGGATTCCCTGCGTTTCCCCAAGCGATACTTGCCTTTCCGGGCTAAAGAGGGTAAGAATATCACCCAGATGTATTATGCGAAGAAGCGCATTATCACTCCGGAAATGGAGTACGTGGCGATTCGTGAGAACCAGCAAATCGAGGCTTTGGGACTGAAGTCGTATATCACGCCGGAGTTCGTCCGCAAGGAAATCGCCGCCGGTCGCGCGATCATCCCGGCGAATATCAATCACCCGGAAGCCGAGCCGATGATTATCGGTAAGAAGTTCTTGGTAAAGATCAATACCAATATCGGTAACTCCGCTCTTTCCTCCGGTATCGACGAGGAGATCGAGAAGGCGATATGGAGTTGTAAATGGGGCGGCGACACGTTGATGGATCTCTCTACCGGCGATCATATCCATGAGACGCGCGAGTGGATTATCCGTAACTGCCCGGTTCCGATGGGTACGGTTCCTATTTATCAAGCCTTGGAGAAGGTGAATGGTAAGGTAGAGGATCTTTCTTGGGAGATCTATCGGGATACGTTGGTCGAGCAGGCGGAACAGGGCGTGGATTATTTCACGATCCATGCGGGTTTGTTGCGCAAGCATGTGGAGCTGACGGCGACTCGCCTGACGGGGATCGTATCCAGAGGCGGATCGATCATGGCCAAATGGATGCAGCTTCATGACGAGGAAAACTTCCTGTACACGCATTTCGCCGAGATCTGCGAGATACTGAAGGCATACGACGTGGCGGTCTCTATCGGAGACGGGCTTCGTCCCGGTTCTATCTATGACGCGAACGATGCGGCACAATTCGCCGAGCTTCACACGATGGGAGAACTGACGAAAATAGCTTGGGAGCAGTTCGTACAAGTGATTATCGAAGGCCCGGGCCATGTTCCCATGAATAAGATTCATGAGAATATGAAGGAACAACAGTATGCCTGCCATGGAGCGCCGTTCTATACGCTGGGCCCGTTGACGACCGATATCGCTCCCGGATACGATCATATCACGTCGGCTATCGGTGGCGCGCAAATCGCTTGGCATGGGACGGCTATGATCTGCTACGTCACGCCGAAGGAACATTTGGGATTACCGAATAAGGAAGACGTGCGTAATGGGGTGGTCGCTTATAAGATAGCGGCGCATGCCGCTGACTTGGCGAAAGGGCATCCCGGCGCTCAAGTACGTGATAACGCATTGAGCAAGGCACGTTTTGATTTCCGCTGGAAAGACCAGTTCAATTTGTCCTTGGACCCGGAAAGGGCTTTACAGTATTATAAGGAGAGTGCTGTTACGGATGGAGAGTACTGTACGATGTGCGGTCCTAATTTCTGCGCTATGCGGTTAAGTAAGGATTTGCAAGGTTGTAAATAAAATACTGTTTTGAGAGGATGAGACGGGGCATGCCCCGTCTCTACAATTGAGTGATTTGTTTTCCGCATTCGTAGCCTTCCTCATATAGTTCTTCCAGTTTCTTTGTGTCGCTTCCGGTACGGCCGACTTTAATCGGGCTTTGCGGACGGATGACGAAGGCTTTTCCTTCGGCCTCCAGTTGGTCTATGTAATCCAAGACCTCGTTGTACCGCCGGTATCGTAGTCGCAACTGTTCCCGGATCGCCGGGTATTTGTTATAAATAAAGCCGGGAAGGTAAAAATCTTTCTCTTCTTTCCGATAGCCTTTGTTACGGGTAAGGATGATGACGTTCTTGGAGAAGCCGTCGGCGATAGCCCGTCGGATAGGGATGGCATCGCATACGCCTCCGTCGACCATCGGTATCCCGTCTACATACGTAATTGGACAGAGGATCGGTAAGGTGCAAGATGCTTTACAGATATCCACCAAACGTTTCTTATCTTTCTTCTCCTCGAAATATTCCGCTTTACCCGTCAAGCAATTGCTCGTGACCATAACGAACCGATCCTTGGACTTGAAATAGGTATCGTAATCCAACGGATAATACAAATCCGGATAGACATAAAACAAGAAATTCAGATCGATATATCCCCTTCCCCGTAAGAAATGACGAAGACCTATGTAATTATATTTCTTCAATAGGTCGATATTGCTAAAACGAGAGCGTCCCCGCTGGCGGGAAGCATACGAGATTCCGTTACTCGCGCCCGCCGATACTCCGATCGTATAAGGAAACCAAATATCATGATCCATAAAATAATCCAATACTCCCACCGTAAATATGGCACGCATTCCGCCACCTTCCAACACCAAACCTGTCTGACTATCTATTTCCATATATATACCTCTGAATTAAAAAAGCCATTGCTGGGTTCCCACCAAGCAATGGCCACAAAAATATAATAAATCAGCGATAAATAATAGTTCCTTTTTAGAATTTACTTGGTCACTTCGTTCACTAAGGGACGGCCTTCCTCGAAATCCTTGATGTTCCGCAAGGTAGTATCGGCGATATTATGCAGAGCCTCTTTCGTGAAAAACGCCTGATGGGAAGTAACGATCACATTGTTGAACGAGAGTAGACGGGCCAAGACATCATCATCGATAATCTTATCCGATTTATCCTCGTAGAAATAGTCTCCTTCCTCCTCGTAGACATCCAATCCAGCGGCGGATACTTTCTTGGTCTTCAATCCCTCGATCAAGGCGTTGGTATGGATCAGTAACCCGCGTCCCGTATTGATAATCATTACGCCGTCTTTCATCTTGGCGATCGAATCGTCGTTGATCAGATAACGGGTCTGGTCGGTCAACGGGCAATGCAAGGAAATGATATCGGACTCTTTGTATAACTCGTCTAAAGAGACATAGGTGATCCCTTCCTCCTTGGCGAATTTCTCATCCGGATACAGGTCATTTGCCAATACACGCATCCCCAATCCTTTTAAGATATGAATCAATATCTTGGCGATCTTTCCGGTACCGATAATACCGGCGGTCTTGCCATGCATATCAAATCCCATCAAGCCATTCAAGGAGAAGTTGCCATCTCTCGTACGCCAGTATGCCCGGTGTATCTTACGGTTTAACGATAACATCAAGGCCAACGTATATTCAGCGACCGCATAAGGTGAGTAGGCCGGTACGCGTACGACCGGTAATTTCCCCCTGGCGGCATTCAAATCCACATTATTAAAACCGGCGCAACGAAGCGCCAACAGTTTCACACCATTGGCAACCAAAGCGTCTATTACGGCGGCATCAGCCGTGTCGTTCACGAAAATACATACAGCGTCTACCCCTTGGGTTAAGACGACATTATTGATATTCAAATGTCCTTTATAGTAACGAATATCGAACTCATACCGCTCATTGATCTTATCGAAAGAAGCGATGTCGTAGGGTTTAGCACCAAAAAACGCAATCTTATACGCCATATAACTTTAGTTTTTTAATATAACTAAATTAAGCCCTTGATTGTTTATCGAAAAAGAAATCCATTCGTTTAATTATAGTACTTTTGTCCGCTGGGTAACAATATAGATGAGCATGAATCAATCCCATAAAAGATCTTTTATAGCAGTTCTTATTTTTATTGGCTTTCTCTTGTTTATGGCATTTTGGGGCATCGACCTGATCTTAGGGGCGTATGCGGGACATAAATTGAGTAAACTTGCCGAAAGGCATCATCTTGACATACGCTATGATAAGATCCGGTTGATGGGGCTGAGTACCGTACGTATGGAGGGATTGACCGTTATCCCGATTGATGCTGATACGTTGATACATGCGGACAGGCTTCAAGCGAAACTGGAGCTTGGCAGATTATTGCAACTTACCCCTTCCATAGAGAGTGTACAAGCGGATAATTTGCATATTCATTTTATTAAGAAGGGAGAGAGAGCTAATTTTGATTTCCTTTATAAACCATCGAATCACCCAGGTGAGCCAGAGGAAACAGCTGTAGATGATAAGGAACGGGATTACGCACGCAAGGCTGAACGCTCCCTTAGTCTCCTTTTCAATTTATTGCCCGGAAATGCCTTGGTACATGATTTATGTGTTTCTTATAGTAATAAAGGAGATGAACTAATACTAGAGATACCCGAACTCAATCTTGCTAACAATCAATTCTCTACGCATATAAATAGCACGGAGAACGGAGTTCGTAGCGAATGGATTTGCGAAGGCTCTCTCTCTGATAAGGAGCGACTCGTGAAAGCCCGTCTCTACGCCGACGAGCATACGAAGATTCCTCTTCCTTTTCTGGAATATCGTTGGGGGGCATCGGTACGTTTCGACACCTTGGCCTTCGAGCTTAAGGGACCTAAAATAGAAGAAGACATACAATCCTTACTCGGAAGCGCCTATGTGAGCGGGCTTACCATCCACCAAGAGCGTATATCTCCAGACACGGTCTTACTGGATAAAGGCTCTATACACTTCCGGACAAACATCGGTAAGAACTATATCGAATTAGATAGCGTCAGTGATATCCGGTTTAATCATCTGGATTTCCATCCTTATCTGAAGATCGTTAAAGATACCAGTTGGCAAATCACGGCCTCTGTGAATAAAAGAGATTTCCCTGCGGATCAACTGTTCTCCTCCCTGCCTAAAGGCTTATTCTACAATCTGGAAGGCCTGAGAACAGAAGGTACCCTCTCCTATCATTTCCGATTGGATTTGGATTTCGGACAGGTAGACAGCTTGATCTTGGAGTCTACCTTGAAAGCGAAGGACTTCCAGATCCTTGCCTATGGGAATACGGATTTGCGGAAGATGAATGAGCCATTTGAATATACTGTCTATGAGCAAGGCGAGCCGGTACGCTCTTTCGAGATCGGTCCGGCGAATCCCTCTTTCCGCCCGTTCAACGCCGTATCCCGTTATCTTCCTTTAGCGATCATGCAGAGTGAGGATGCCGGCTTCTTTTATCACAACGGTTTTATTCCAAGCGCTATCCGGGAATCGTTGATACAGGATATCAAGGAACGACGTTTCGCCCGTGGCGGCAGTACGCTTAGCATGCAATTGGTGAAGAATGTATTCTTGAGCCGTAACAAGACGATCGCCCGCAAGCTGGAGGAAATGTTAATCGTATGGCTGATCGAGAGCGATCATCTGACCTCTAAAGAGCGGATGTTTGAGGTTTATCTGAACATCGCCGAATGGGGCCCCATGATTTATGGAGCCGCCGAGGCCTCACGTTATTATTTCGCGAAGGAACCTTCCCAGTTAAACCTTGCCGAGTGCATTTTTATGGCCAGCATTATCCCCAAGCCCAAACAGGTCCGCTATTGCTTCGACGGGTTGCGGTTGAAGCCGTATTATGAGGATTTTTACAGGGTAATACTAGATCGCTTGGTAGATCGCGGACTTATATTTTCGGAAGAGGCGGTAGGGGTAACGCCAGAGTCTGTCGAAATAACAGGTCCGGCTAAAGAATACCTGACGGCTACCCAAAGTCGATCTCCACGCTCGTCCCAATTCCTAGATCAGAAGTAATATTCACCTTCGCCCCATAGGTGCTCAATATGCGTAGCGAGAGGCTTAGCCCGACACCATGCCCGGCGTATTCCCGGGTATTGCTCGCCCTGTAAAAGGGTTGGAAGATTCGTTTCAATTCCTCGGGAGGAATGCCGATACCTCGGTCGGATATGGTCAAGATACTGCCTCGAAGCCGCATCTCTACCGGTTTATCGTCCGAATACTTACAGGCGTTGCTCAAGATATTCTTGATCGCTATCTTCAATAAATAGGGATTGGCACGGATCATATAAGAGAAATTATCCGGGGAGAACGAGATCCGGGCCGAGGAGAACTGCATCAAGAAGTCCGCTAGGAAGATCGTCTCCATCGCGCTTTTCTGGATCTCCTTATCCCCGTGCGACAGGAACAGCAGGTGTTTGATCAATTGTATGATACGGCTCGTCTCCGTGGCGATACGTCTTAATGCCGCTTGGTATTCCTCCGGGGAGCGCTCTTTCAGCAGGCTGATCTCGCATTCGCCTTGAATGGCTGTCAGCGGATTGTTCAACTCATGCGAGGCGTTGCTGATAAACGCTTTCTCACTTTGGTAAGCAGCGTCGATCCGGTCTACCATCCGGGTCGCGTATAGTCTGCCGACAAAATAGATCAATACCGAGCTAACCAATATCAATCCCAGCAACAGCCAGCCGATCCGATGCTGGATATCCATCCCATACTGATTCCCGGAAAGGACAATCACGATGAAATTCCCCTCGTTGTCGGGATAATACAAAGCCGCTCCCATTTGCGTATCGTGCTTGAAGTGAACGATATCCTCTTGGTATAGAGATCTCACCTGCGTGGCGTCCAGATAACGGGACAGTACTTGCCGGGTCTCCAAGCTATCGGCGTTCAGCAATATCTCGGTAGCGACGGGAAGGGTTTCCTCGTAACGCTGTTGGATACGGGCATAGCTCTCGTCATCGGTCTCGTCCTTCTCCCAATGCTTCTGTGCCGTGGCATAGGCTTTTTCCGTCAGGTAAGAATAGTACAGGCGAGAGATATAGCTCGTGGAAACCAAATAGAAGACAAGCGTCACGACGGCTATCACGCCTATGGTAATGGCCGAGTAAAAGAGAGCGATCTTGTTTCCTGTCTTCATGCTTCCATCATATAGCCCACACCCACTACGGTACGGATTAGTTTAGGATCGAAATCCTTGTCTATCTTCGTGCGCAAATAATTCACGTAGACATCAACCACGTTCGTATTGGTATCGAAATCCTTGTCCCAGACATTCTTTAGCAAGTTCATCCGGCTCAAGGCCGTTCCTTGGTTCTGTATGAAATATTCCAAGAGCCTATATTCCTTTACCGTCAAATCGATGACCTGCCCATTCCGTATAGCCCGATGGCTTGGAGGATCTAAGACCAGATCCCCGCACCGAAGAGCCATATGGACGGATTCGTTTCCCGATCGACGTAATAACGCCTTTATGCGGGCCTCGAGCTCTTGGAAGCTGAAAGGTTTTACCAGATAATCATCCGCCCCGGCATCCAGCCCGCTAACGATATCCTCGGTGGTTCCCAAGGCGGTCAGCATGATCACGGGGGCATGGTAACCGAACCGTTGCCGGTACTGTTTGCAAAGTTGCAGGCCGTTCATCTTCGGCATTATAATATCCAGAATCAGCAATTGGAAATCGTTCTTCTGTGTCAGTTCCCAACCAGCGGCACCGTCATAAGCGACATATACCTCATGTCCGAACTCCCGCAAGCCTCTTTCTATAAAAGAGGCGATGTTTACCTCGTCTTCTACTAATAATATCTTCGCCATTGTATCGTATGTATTAATAAGAATGTCCATCATTAATAATGCGTACTTAGGGTGATGCTAATCGTATCACAGAGGTGAAACGTTCTTTTCACGGTTGTGATACGATCGTTTCACCTCTGTGATATGATCTTTTCACAGCCGTGAAAAGATCAGTAAGTATAATCCTTTCGCATAATAACTCCAGTCGCTCTCCCTAATAGTTCCGGACTTTCTTGCTACAAATATAGCAATTACAACCTACGTTGCACTAATTTACCGTTCTTATCATAAAGCATTCGTCGATAAAAAGCCTCCACCATCAACGGAAAGACAAAGAGGGTGAAGAACGTAGCTCCTATTAATCCGCCAATGATCACGATCGCCAAAGGACGCTGGCTTTCCGATCCGATACCGTGGCTCAAGGCGGCCGGAAGCAGGCCGATAGCGGCCATGGAGGCGGTCATTAATACGGAACGTACCCTTGATTTCACGCTCATCTTGATCGAATCTTCCAGAGGATGCCTCTCCCGCAGGTTATTCTTGATGTCCGATATCATGATCACGCCATTCTGTATACAGATACCGAAGAGGGCGATAAAGCCGATACCGGCGGAGATCGAGAAGTTGAAATTCGTGATTAATAGGGCCAAGATACCTCCGACAGCGGCGTAAGGCACGTTCAATAAGACCAGTCCGGCATCCCGGGCGTTGCCGAAAAGGACGAATAGGATCACGAAGATGATCGCTATACTTACGGGGACGACTTGGGCCAAGCGTTTGGTAGCCCGTTGTTGGTTCTCGAAATCTCCGGTCCATTTCAAGGTATAGCCTTCGGGGAGCTTTACCTGCCTCTCCACTTTCCGCTGGGCTTCAGCCACGGCGCTACCCATGTCGCGGCCCCGGACCGAGAATTTCACGGCGCAGAAACGAGCGTGGTTATCCCGGTAGATAATCAACGGGCCGGTAATCGTATGGATATCCGCCAGCTCGCGGATAGGAATCATGGAACCATCCTTCGCCGGAACCAGTATCTTGCCTATCTCATTCTCGCTACGGCGAAAAGCGGATTCGTAGCGGACCATGATATTGAACTTGCGCTCGTCCTCATAAAGCAGGGAGGCGCTCTTACCTCCTATCGCCATCTCGATAATGGATTGCACGTCCTCCTTGGCCACGCCGTAGCGGGCTAAACGAGACTCGTTCAACTCGATCCGCAGCTCCGGCTGGCCGATATTCCGGATAACGCCCAGATCTTCGATACCGTCTACGGTCTCCAAGACCTTGAAAACTTCTACCGCCTTTTTCTCCGACTCGTATAGATCCTTACCGAAGACTTTCACGGCGATGGAACCCTTCACGCCGCTGGCCGCTTCCTCTACATTGTCCGAGATAGGCTGCGAGAAGTTAAAATCCACGCCCGGATAGATCGCCAGATCCTCTTGCATCTTCTCGATCAGGCCCGCTTTCGAGCGTTCGCTTTCCCACTCTTTCTCGGGATATATATCCACATGGAACTCGATGTTGTAGAAACCTGTCGCGTCCGTGCCATCGTTCGGTCGGCCGGTTTGCGATAAGACCTGACGAACCTCCGGATAAGCCACCAGCTTCCGGCGCATCTGGTTGGCCAACGTAACGGATTCATCCAAAGATATACTTTGCGGTAAGGTCGCACGGATATAAATAGAGCCCTCGTTCAGTTGCGGGAGAAACTCGCTGCCCAACAAGGTGAAGCACCAGATACCTACGGCGGCTACCAGCGTGGCGAACGTGATCGTCCGCTTCTTACGGGCGTGACACCAGTCGAAAATACCGATCGACTTCCGATTGATCCACGCGAGGAACGGATTATGTTTCTCACGCACCTCTTTCTTTAATAGCATGGAAGATAGGACGGGTACCAATGTCAACGTAAAGATCAACGCTCCCAACAAGGCGAACCCCAAGGTATAAGCGAGCGGGCTGAACATCTTTCCTTCCACCTTCTGGAAAGAGAAGATCGGGACCAAGGCTGTGATGATAATCAGCTTAGAGAAGAAAACCGCTTTCGCACGGTCCTTCGCCGTATGACGGATAATACCCATCTTACTCATCAAATTGAAAGCGGGCATGCCTACTTCACGGGCTTTCCGGTCCAATGCCACGAAAAGCCCCTCCACCATCACGACGGCGCCATCGATAATAATACCGAAGTCGATCGCTCCCATAGATAAGAGGTTGGCGCTCATCCCCATCGCCCGGAGACAAATAAAGGCGAAGAGGAGTGCCAACGGGATAATGATCGACACGATCACCGTCGTACGCCAATCCGCCATGAAGATTAATACGATGAAAGTTACCAGCAGAATACCTTCCGCCAGATTATGTGTTACGGTCTTGACCGCCAGATCTACCAGATTCTCACGATCGTAGAACGATACGATTCGCACGTCTTCCGGCAAGGCGTTTTGTTGGATATCCTTGATCTTATCCTTCAAGGCGGCGATTACCTCGCCGGGGTTCTCCCCTTTTCGCATGACAACGATGCCTTGTACGACATCATCTTCCTCCATGCGGCCCACTTGCCCTAGGCGGGGAAGACTGGATTCGTGTACGGTAGCCAAGTGCTTGACAAGGATTGGCGTGCCATTGATATTCTTTACGACGATATTCTCGATCTCTTTTACATCGTTAATCAAGCCGATACCCCGCACGACATAGGCTTGCGAGCTTTTCGTGATCACGTCGCCGCCTACGTTGATATTACTTTTTGCGATAGCGTCATAAAGTTCCAAGGTCGTTACCCCGTAACTGATCAGTTGATTCGGGTTGACGCTAACCTCGAAAGTCTTTACTTCTCCTCCGAAGCTGACGATATCCGCTACACCGGGTACGGCTCGCAACTTCCGCTCGATCACCCAATCCTGCAAGGTCTTCAATTCCCGGACGGAACGCTTATCGCTACGTAATGTATAGCGGAAGATCTCGCCGGTCGGGCCGTATAAGGGCTGCACTTCCGGCGTGACCCCTTCCGGCAGGTCGGCGTCGTTCAAGAGATTATAAACTTGCTGGCGGGCGAAGAAATCATCCACCTTATCTTCGAACATCACGTTGATGACGGAAAGACCGAAAAGGGTCGTGCTCCGGATATCCGTCTTTTTCTGTACCGGGTTCATAGCGATCTCGATCGGGATCGTGATAAACTTCTCGATCTCCTCGGCGCTCCTGCCCGGCCATTGGGTGATAATCGTCACCTTCGTATTCGTCACATCCGGAAACGCGTCGATCGGCGTATGGATAAAGCTGGTGATACCGGCGATTACGGCGATCGTGGTACAGAAGAAGATAAAGAATTTGTTCCGGAGGGAGAACGTTATGATATTATCTATGAATGTGTGCATATCGTCTGGTTACTTTAATTCGTTATACACCAAGAGAGCGTTCCGATCTACGATCCGATCCCCATCCTTCAAGCCGGATCGCAGGTAACAGAACTTCTCGGTTTGCTTATACACCGAGATCTCACGCATTTGCAAATATCCCTCCTTCGAGACATAGACAACGTATTCTTTACCATCCTCGAAGATCACGGCATGGGCGTTTACGCAAGGCATACTTTCTCCTTTTACTGCGCTCTGTACATATACGTTCGTAAACATTCCGGGTTTAAGCATATACTTCTCGTTCCTTAATTTGACTCTTACGCTCATGGTCTTACTTTCTCGGTCTAGCATATGATAGACCTTATCGATCGTTCCCGTAAACTCCATATCCTTATAGGCCAAAGTGGTGATACGAACGGTAGCCCCCTCTTTTACCTTGCTGATATCTCCCTCATAGACATCGGCCATCACCCAGACATCGTCGAGACCGGAAATGGTAAACATCTCCTCCCCTTGATCGGAACGGATCTGCATATCCCGGTTTATATTCTTATCGATGATAAAGCCGGAGACCGGCGCTTTCACCACATAGGTAGATGGGTCTGTTATGTTATAAATAGAATACATTTCTTGGATACGTTTGGTCTCGGCCTCGGCATCGGCTTGCTCTTGCTGGGCTTGCAGGAAGTCCCGGTCGGAAGCCATACCGCTCCGGGCCATATCTTGGGTAGCCTCCAAGTTACGGTTAGCGATAGCCAGTTGATGCTCGGCCTCCTTTCGCTGCTTGTCGATATCAGCGATCTCGCCGCTCCGGATCACCGCTAGGACATCTCCTTTCCCTACGTAATCGCCAACTTCCGCATGAATGGAGGTGACATTTCCACCAAACATCGGATACACATGGGCTACTCGCTCCGGATTGAAACTGACACGGCCATTGAGCAACAACTCGTTGGTTAATGGTGTGTCACGAACCGTATCCAGTGTTATAATCTCCTGTAAACTGTCATTTAATAGTAAAGGTTCCCGGGTATCGACCGAGGTGGTCGCCTGTTTCCCGCAGGAACATACCAAGGGTACTAAAAGGATGCATGTGATTAGATGCTTATTCATATCGTTTGATTTGCTTTTAATAGTTGAATACATGGCTACCCGTTACGGTATTTACCTCCTCCAAGGCCAGTAACACTTCTTTTTGAGTTTGGTAAAGTCGCAAGCAGGTTGTTTTGTAGGTCTCATAATAATCGATAAACTCAAGGAGACTGATATTCCGTTTTTGGAAATTCAAGTTCACGCCTTCGATAATCAAGGCGAAATCCTTCTCCAATCCATAGTTTGAGGAACGATAAAGCTGAATCGCCTTTTCCAATCGGGCATAGCTGGTGAATAACTCATTCTCGGCTTGTCGACGGGCGTATTCTTCCTTATGGGCCTTTTGAGCGACGGATATTTTCGCCGCCCTGATATTCCCTTGATTCCGGTTAAATATAGGGAGAGAGACGCTCAAGCCGATCGCCCAATAATCATTGATAAAGTTACCCGCCTTATCATACGTACCCTTTACGCTCACTTCCGGGAAAGCGAGGGAACGTTGTAATCTCACGTCCGCCTCCGAAGCCTTGACGCTTGCTTGCGCCAACTTAAGATCCGGACGTTCGTATAATAAAGAGGTCAATTCAGAGAAAGGAACGGAGTCCATATCGATCTGGTTCAACACAGACTCATCGAATATCGGCTCGAAGGTATCATTGCCGGATATTCCTAGTAAAAGCCGCATGTCTCCTTGAAGGGAGATAACTTGGTTGGCGATATCATTCCGCTCTTGCCGTAAAGAGAGTAATAGGGCCTCGATACGGGACTTCTCTAATAAAGAAACATTCCCTTTCTCATTCTGCTCCTTGAGAACCACCAACAGATGAGCCAATGAATCAATCTCACGATCGTAAATAGATTGGGATTTCCGGGTGAAATAAAGCGCTATGAATTTCTCCTTCAACTCGCTCCGGAGGGTTCTCAATACCTCTTCGAATTGGTAAAGGGCCATTTCCTTATTGATTTTCTCCAAACGGACACGTTTGTTTCGCTGACCGGCAATATAGATCAACTGTTCCACCTCTACGATCGTTTCCCCTTGTTTCCCGAAATCAAAGTAACGTCCGTTCAATCGGTTATAAACATTTTGCTCCAAAGAGACCACGGGATTCTCGAAAAGTTTGGCCTGTACCACCTGAGCCTCGGCTATATCGATATTATACCGTTCGGCTATCACTTCCAGATTGTGTTCAGAGAAACGTTGCTCGGACTCTTTCAAGGAGAGGGAGACGACAGAGGCTTTCGCCCCAGAGAAAAGAAGAGATAAAAAAAGTAAAAGAGTGACTCGTCTGTCCATTTGCGTTAAATTTTACGCAAAGGTAGAAGTCACTCTTTTATCGCTTATGAATATTTAGTTAGAATACTCTTAGGCCAAATTAGAAATTTATTAGAGAGATTTAAAGTATAATATTGTTTTCTTTAATCCTTCCTCCAAACAAACCGTAGGTTCCCACCCATCTAATTTCTCTTTGGCCAACGTAATATCGGGCTTACGTTGCTTGGGATCGTCTCCCGGCAACGGGCGGTATACGATCTTAGAGGAGGAGTTTGTCAAACGGATCACGATCTTGGCCAACTCGTTCATCGAGAACTCTCCCTGATTTCCGATATTTACCGGGCCGGTAAAATCATCCGAGGTATTCATCATGCGAATCATCCCCTCGATCAAATCGTCTACATATTGGAAACTACGAGTTTGGTTTCCATCCCCATAAATCGTAATGTCCTTATTTTGTAATGCCTGTATAATGAAATTAGAGACGACACGGCCATCGTTCGTACTCATATTAGGCCCATACGTATTAAAGATGCGGATGATTTTAACGCGAACCTTGTTTTGGCGATGGTAATCCATAAATAAGGTCTCGGCGCAACGCTTGCCCTCGTCATAACAAGAGCGAGGCCCTATCGGGTTGACATTTCCCCAATAGCTTTCCGGCTGCGGGTGTATCATGGGATCTCCATACACCTCACTGGTAGATGCTTGTAATATCTTAGCGTTCACCCGTTTTGCCAGACCTAACATATTGACCGCTCCTAACACGGATGTCTTGATCGTCTGTATCGGATCTATTTGATAATAAACTGGAGATGCGGGACATGCCAAATTATAAATCTCATCGACCTCGGCTTGGAACGGTATAGAAACATCATGCCTGATCAACTCGAAATGTGGATTTTTCAGCAGAGGAATCACATTCTCCTTACTTCCCGTAAAATAGTTATCCAGACAAATTACTTCATTTCCTTCTTCTAAAAGACGGGCACATAAATGAGAACCGATAAAGCCGGCGCCCCCGGTGATAAGTATTTGCTTCATTATATTAAATTTATTTCGTGAATTTCACCCTATAAGGTGGATCCGGACGTAAATAATCTATATCCAGATAAGGAATCTTAGGATAGATCAAGTCCAGATAGCGGAGGTCTAAGGGGCCGGGAACGACTTCTATCCGTACCTTAGCGACACCTTTATCGATAAAATCCAATATCTCGGCGGCGCTCGCTGATACATCAATGATTCGTTTTCTATAACGAGGTCCACGATCCGTTACGCATACAATGGTACTTTTCATATTCTCCAAGTTCGTGACTCTTAAAAAAGTACCAAAAGGATACGTACGATGCGCGGCGACTAATTCTTCCTTATCATGAATCCTTCCACTGGATGATTTCCTGCCATGGAAGCGATGATGGTAATATGAAGCAAGTCCTTCCTCTTGTGCCCATATTCCTTCTCCACACTTAACTGCGGCAAATATAAGTAATATGTAGAACAAGCGGAAGGACATGTACCTTTTTTAATCAATTATTGAAGCATTTTTCCATTATATTCTCCGTTCAAAGTTCCTAGAAAAACAACGATTTTTTCAACTTCTACATCATTGATCTCCTTTCCGATCTGGAACTCATGCATGATACGGATCGCATCCTCCACGGAGGCTACCGTTCCGTCGTGCATGTACGGATAAGTCAGCATCACGTTACGAAGTGTCGGGGTTTTGAACTTATGACGATCGGATTCTTTCTTAGTCACGGCATAGCGTCCGTTATCACCGTCCGTCAACCCTGTATTCCGGTAATCGAAATAGCTGTTCTTGATACCCATGAACTCGTAAGATTGACCACCGACATTTACACCAACGTGGCAAGTAGCGCATTTATTGTCCTTGAATAGTTGATAGCCCTCTAATTCTTCCGCTGTAAGCGCGTTTTTATCTCCCATCAAGTATTTGTCGAAACGACTCGGCGTAAGCAAGGTCTTCTCAAACTCAGCGATAGCGTCCGTGATCGTGGATTGAGAATAACCTTCCGGATACACTTCCGTGAATTTCTTCGTGAAATCCTTATCTTGCGCTAAAGCCTCGCAAATCTGGTCGAATGAGGTACAACCCATTTCCACTGGGTTCAATGGAGGACCAGCCGCTTGCTCTTTTAGGTCTGCCGCACGTCCGTCCCAAAATTGAACGAAATTAAGCGCCGCATTATATACGGTCGGAGCGTTAACACCACCGAACTGTCCATTAATACCTTCCGAATATTGCTTACGGTCTACACCACCTGTGTTCAATCCGTGGCAAGTAGCGCAAGAGATCGTATTGTCCGCAGACAAACGAGTATCATGATACAGAGCAAAACCCAACTCTACCTTCGCCGGATCTGTAGGCAAGCTCTTCATTAGAGGCTGAAGAGGCTCATTCTTAAATTCTTCCGCTACGGTTTCGGTCGTGAAACGATCTTTACGGACATTCTTCGCCCATGAGATGATCACCGCTTTCTCATTGTCGTCAAGGCTGGTTCCCCAGTGCATCGGCATATGGGAATACTTAGCCGGGGGCATAGAGCCGCTTAGGGCCGTATTCTCCACCTTCGCCAAATCAACCTCTGAAACGGGCTGCCCGTTCTCCAAGGCTTCCACCATAGCAGTCAAGTCCACATAGTGAACGGCCTCCTTCATGTCTGCCTGTACTACGGGACCGATCAACGGTAAATTACCGTAAAATGGCAGAGGCGCATTTTCAGAGTGGCAGGCCAAACAGTCGTTTTCCCGCAGGATAGAGGCCACTTGCTTACCTTCATTGTCGGCAAATTTCTTGTATTCGGAAGAACCGCACGAGGTAACCGCAAAGGCTAAAGCGCAGAGTCCTACCGGTAATGCCGTCATTTTAGCATAAATTGTTTTACGCATAACTATATTTATTTAGATTTATTAAGTGCAAATATAGAACAATTCACTTACATGTACCCTAAAAGCCTTGGATTTCATTGATCAGTTTTATCTATGGGAAGATAAATAGAATCTATGCGGTGGGCTTCCATCCGCAGCATCGCAGCAAGCTCCTTCCTATAATGCCCAGTATGAGGTTCTAACAATGGGCAATATAAGGATGTTACAATGCCCATTATAAGCAGCTAACAATCGCAGTTATAAGCAGCCGCCAATCGCTATGTGGATAATCCGATTTTTTTATATAGCTTTGTCTCATTATGTATAATCAATAAATTATAAGGCAAAGATGTTTAAGAACAAAGTTGTATGGATTATCATCGCTATCGTAGCGATATTATTCTTTTGGGTGAAAGGCGTGTATAATAATATGGTAACTCAAGACGAAGGCGTGAAAACCGCATGGAGCCAAGTTGAGAACCAATATCAACGCCGTATGGATTTGATCCCGAATCTGGTAAATACGGTAAAAGGATACGCCGCGCATGAGAAAGAGACTTTAGAAGGTGTGGTCAACGCTCGTGCCGAGGCGACGAAGACTACGATTGATCCTTCTAACCTTACTGAGGAATCCTTGAAGAAATTCCAGTCCGCACAGGGTGAGTTAGGAAATGCCCTCTCCCGTTTGATGCTTGTTTTAGAGCGTTATCCAGACTTAAAAGCGAATCAAAACTTTATGGAGCTTCAAGCGCAATTGGAAGGGACCGAAAATCGTATCTCGGTAGAGCGTAAACGTTTTAACGAGGTAGCTCAGTCTTATAATACCTATATTCGCCAATTCCCGAACAATATTTTGTCCGGAATGTTCGGCTTCCAATCGAAAGCTTATTTCGCCGCTGAATCCGGTGCGGAAAAGGCTCCTAAGGTAGAATTCTAATAGCCATTCGCTGAATGAGTGAGATAAAGAATATAGGATCTAGGCGCAAGTGTCCGGTAAGCCTTTTATGGATCAGTTTATTGCTGGTTGGTTTTGCCTCTTCTATTTTCGCGGCAAAGGATTATTCGATCGAGACCATTCCGAACGTACGTCTTTCCAACCGGTTGAACCATGTCAGTAATCCGGATGGTATCATTACCCCGGATGATGCGGCACGTATCAATCAATTATTAAATGTAGTGGAAGATAGTCTCGGTATCGAGGTAGCTGTCGTTGCCGTGAATAGCATCGGGGATCAGGATGCCCGGATGTTCGCTACGGATTTATTCAAACATTGGGGATTGGGACAAAAGAGCAAGGATAATGGTTTATTGATCCAGTTGGTGACGGAACCTTCCCAACGTTCGGTCGTTTTCGAGACGGGATATGGCATCGAGGGTGTCTTACCCGACGCAATTTGCTACCGGCTCCAGCAGCGGTATATGATGCCCGATCTAAAGGCCGGGGATTATAGCGCCGGCATGTTGAAAGGAGTCATGGCGGTTACCAAGTATTTAATGTCCAGCGACTATGAACGGGCAGGCATGACTGGCAACCGTTCTTCTTCCTCGTCCGATGATGATTTTATGTGGATATTCGTGGTGGGAATTATCGGGATGATCGGTTTCTCGGCATTTATCGCATACTTAAAGTATCGTCCGAAGGCATGTCCCCGTTGTGGAAAGAAAACCTTTGTGTATATGGGGCAGCAGGTGATCCGGGAAGCGACTCGTTTCTCGGAAGGTCTGGCCGAAGATGTATACCGCTGTAAGAGTTGCGGGTATACAGAGAAAAAAAATCGTACCATCGACCGCATACACCGAGGAGGAGGTGGCCCTATTATTATGGGTGGCGGTGGTGGTTTCGGAGGTTTTAGCGGAGGCGGCGGTGGCGGCTCTTGGGGGGGTGGAAGCTCCGGGGGTGGCGGTTCGATCAGTCGTTTCTGAAAATACGATTATTCGCATTATTTTATACAAGCGGTCACGTAAAACCTTATGTGACCGCTTGTGTTTTCGTATCTTATTGCTCTTTCAGATAGTAGTCGGAAAGTATATCCCGTACCTTCTCGGGAGTAACCCTTCCATAGACCTTCCCGCCGATCATGACCACCGGAGCCAATCCGCAAGCACCGACACAGCGTAAGCAATCCAAGGAGAACAAACCGTCCGGTGTAGTCTCTCCTACCTTTATTTCCAATTGACGTTGCATTTCTTCCAGAACATTTTCTGCGCCACGCACGTAACAGGCCGTTCCCAGACAAACCGAGATGGGGTATTTCCCCTTGGGGGTCATCGTAAAGAATGAGTAAAAAGTAACTACGCCATATACCCTTGAGACCGGGATATTCAATTCGGCGGCGATAACCTGTTGGACTTCCGGTGGTAAATATCCGAACAAGCCTTGGGCGGCGTGCAAGATATTGATCAACTCCCCGGGATCGTTGTTGCGTTCAGCGCATATCGCATGTAGCTCCGCTACTTTTGTTTTAGGCAAATGTATCTCATTCATGGCTTATTTACTTTTTTCAGTTTCTATATACATACCGATTACTTCCTTACGATCTATGTAATGGGTATGCAGTAATTTGTGGGCTTTCGGTCCGCAAGGCTCTCCCAAATACTCGCTGTATAATTGCTGGATATACGGATTCTCATGGCTCTTGCGAAGCGGTTTGTTAGCGTCTTCCCGGTAAAGAGCGGCAGCACGCCGGCGAAGTACCTCCATACGGCCTCGGTGGAACGGTTGTCCGCCACCGCCGATACAGCCTCCCGGACAAGCCATCACCTCGATCGCATGATAAGGAGAGGTACCGTTCTTCACCTCCTCGATCAATTTGCGGGCATTCCCCAGACCATGAGCGATACCGATCTTTACCGGAGTCCCATTAAAATCGATGGTAGCGCTACGAATACCTTCCAGTCCGCGTAACTCCTCGAAGTCCACTTTATCCAGATTTTTCTTCGTATATAATTCATAAGCAGTACGGCAAGCGGCCTCAATAACACCGCCGGTAGTACCGAAGATCACGCTCGCTCCGGTAGATTCACCCAACGGACGATCGAACTCACCATCCGGCAGTTCATTGAAATCTATATTCGCATAACGGATTAAACGGGCTAACTCACGGGTATATATCGAATAATCTACATCGGGATTACCTTCCACACTAAACTCCGGGCGGCTAGCCTCATACTTCTTCGCCAAACAAGGCATGATAGATACGACTACCAAATCCTTACGGTCCACTCCCAACTTCTCGGCGAAATAGCTCTTGGCGATCGCTCCGAACATTTGCTGCGGGCTCTTGGCTGTAGATAAATTATCCCGTAACTCGGGGAAATGTTGTTCCACAAAGCTAACCCAGCCCGGACAACAACTCGTCATTAACGGTATTTTCACCTCTTTGTCTCCATTCAAGTAACTACCTAGGCGATGTAATAATTCCGTTCCCTCTTCCATAATGGTCAAGTCGGCGGCAAAGTCCGTATCGAATACATAATCAAAACCCAATTGACGCAAAGCTGAAACCATCTTGCCTGTAACCAATGTACCCGGCTCATACCCGAAATCACGTCCCAACGCTGTGCGAACCGCCGGTGCTGTCTGGGCGATAACAATTTTAGTAGGATCGGCCAAAGCGTCCAAGACCGGCTGTTGCGTATTACGTCCGCTAAGCGCGTTTACAGGACAGACGGATACGCATTGTCCACAATAAGAACAGGTACTTCCGGCCATATCCCGTTCGAAAGCTGTTGATACGGCCGCGTTAAATCCACGGTTCACGGCAGTCAAGGCGCCAACCGTCTGTATCGTATTGCACATGGTCTCACAACGGCGGCACATGATGCATTTGTTCATGTTCCGGACAATAGAAGGGGAACGATCTATCGTAAATGTAGACATTTCTCCCTTATACCGGATCTCGCGGATTCCTAGGTCGTGCGCGATCTTTTGTAACTCGCAATGTCCGTTGCTACTACATGTCAGGCATTCCGCCGGATGATTCGAGAGGATCAGCTCCATCACCGTCCTGCGGGCATTCATTACCCGAGGGGTATGTGTCCGTACGACCATACCTTCCGTACATTCCATTTTACAGGATGGGGCTAAATTTCTACGTCCCTCGATCTCTACGACACAAATACGGCAAGCTCCCGGATTATTCTCATAATGCAAATCCTCCAGTTTCATATAACAGAGTGTCGGGATATGGATACCTACACTTTTTGCCGCATCTAAAATGGTGGTTCCTCTCGGCACTTCCACCTCTTTATTATCTATGATTAATTTAATTGTTTCCATGATTGTAAATGAATTTAGTGGACATAAATCGCTCCGAACTTACACTTCTCCATACAGGTACCGCAACGGATACAAGCTTGCGGATCGATAATATGAGGAATTTTCCGTCCACCTGTAATTGCGTGCACCGGACAAACACGGGCACAGAGCGTACATCCTTTACATTTCTCCGGATTGATGAAATATTGAGTAAGTTCCCGGCATTGATGAGACGGACAACGATGCTCCCGGACATGCGCCAGATATTCATCGTAGAAATTATCCATCGTAGATAAAACCGGATTCGGGGAAGTCTGTCCCAAGCCGCATAAAGCGGTATCCTTAATCACCATCGCCAGATTCCTTAGACGGATCAAATCCTCTTCGGTTCCGTTTCCACTCGTAATTTTCTGCAATATCTCATGTAAGCGTTTATTACCGATACGGCACGGTGCGCATTTACCGCAAGATTCCTCGACCGTAAAGTCCAGATAGAACTTAGCCATGGCTACCATACAATCATCCTCGTCCATGACGATCATACCTCCGGAACCCATCATGGAACCAGCGGCAAGCAAATTATCATAATCGATAGGAAGATCAAGATGCTTTTCTGTCAAGCAACCTCCTGACGGGCCACCGGTTTGCACAGCCTTAAACTTCTTTCCATCCTTGATACCTCCCCCAATTCCAAAGATAACCTCACGCAAAGTCGTACCCATAGGAACCTCGATCAGACCTACATTGTTTACCTTTCCAGCCAAGGCGAACACCTTTGTTCCTTTGCTTTTCTCCGTTCCGATACTACTGAACCATTTAGCGCCTCTTAACAAGATCACCGGGATATTCGCATAAGTCTCTACGTTATTTACATTGGTTGGACAACCTTTATACCCGTGTTCACTAGGAAACGGTGGCTTTACGGTAGCCTCGCCTCGCAAACCTTCCATACTGTGGATCAAAGCGGTCTCCTCTCCACAAACAAAAGCTCCGGCACCGTACCGGATCTCGATATCGAATGAGAAATCAGTCCCAAATATATTCTCGCCCAGCAATCCATATTCTTTCGCTTGCCGTATGGCTATTTTCAAACGTTCAACGGCTAGCGGATATTCGGCACGGATATATACCAAACCTTTGTTAGCTCCCGTACAATATCCATTAATCGCCATAGCCTCCACAATCGAATGCGGGTCGCCCTCCAATATGGAGCGATCCATAAAAGCGCCCGGGTCGCCCTCGTCCGCATTACAAACCACGTATTTTTGAGGTGCTTGTACCTTACGGGTAATCTGCCATTTCAAGCCTGTGGGGAAACCACCGCCCCCACGACCCCGTAAACCACTATCCATGATTTCCTTGATTACTTCCTCGGGAGTCATTTCCACAAGGGCTTTTCCTAACGCTACATAGCCGTCACGAGCGATATACTCATCGATATTCTCCGGGTTGATAAAGCCACAATTTCGAAGGGCGATTCGTAGCTGTTTCTTATAGAATCCGATATGCTTGGAGTCCGGAACCAGCTCACGGTTCTCTGGATTCATATAAAGTAACCGTTCCACTTTACGGCCTTTTACCAAATGCTCCCGTACGATCTCGTCCGTATCCGATGGTTGAACTTGTACGTAAAAAGTGTTATCGGGGATCATCTTAACCACCGGACCCTTCTCGCAGAAACCGAAGCATCCGGTACGGATCACTTGTGTATCCTCTAATCCGTATTGCTCGACGGCGGCTCTCAGATTCTCGATGATCTGCTCGCTTTGTGATGCACGGCAACCTGTGCCACCGCACACCAATATATAATTCGTGTATTGTGCCATTTATGTAAGATATTAAATTTCTTATTCGGGTTTTACGGTGGTGTAAGTTACAGGAATGATGCCGTCTACCAAGATACCCTTACGGATATACTTGTCTATGATCTCTTCTACTTTTGCCTTATCGACATAACCGAATACCAACGGCTCCTGACCCGGAAGCTTGATTTCGATAGTCGGTTCCGCATAACAATAGCCCATGCATCCGGTTTGAGTTACCAACGCATCGATTTTCTGCCGGTCTAAAACCTCGATAAAATAACTCATTATCTCCTTGGCTCCGGCAGCTATACCGCAAGTGGCCATAGAAACCTTAATTTGTACGAGCTGATCAGGGGTATTGCTTTTTTCACGCAGATCCAAAGACGCACGAAGAGATTCACGCATTTTCTTGAGATCATCTAATGTCTTTACTTTGTTCATGGTCATATTCTATTATTTAAGGAAAACACCGTAATGTCATTTGCACAAACATACGGAATCTCTTTCAAATAATATCATATTTCCGTGAATTTTTCTTCGACACGTGATTGAGATATCTTGGAATTGGGAGGTACACTATGGGTGAGCCAGATGTTACCCCCGATAATAGATCCTCGGCCAATAGTGATCCGTCCTAATATGGACGCGTTGGAATAAATGGTCACATAATCCTCGATGATCGGGTGACGGGGCAAATCTATCGGAAGTCCTTCCTCGTCCAGCGTAAAACTCTTGGCTCCTAACGTCACACCTTGATAAAGGCGGACATGGTTTCCGATAATGGCGGTTTGTCCCACGACAATACCCGTTCCATGATCGATACTGAAATATTCTCCGATCTGCGCCCCGGGATGAATGTCGATCCCGGTTTGCGAGTGTGCCATTTCCGTAATGATACGCGGGAGTACCGGTACGCCTAGCTCGAATAATTCATGAGCGACCCGTTGATGTAAAAGCGCGTAGACCGCCGGATAACAGAATATAATCTCACTCACGCTCTTGGCTGCCGGATCACCATCCAAGATGGCCTTTACATCGGTGGACAGTAAATATTTGATATGAGGAATCCGGTTAATAAAAGCGATCGAGATCTCGGAAGCCCGGTCCTTGGAATCACAACAACGCTCTACCTCAAAACAAAGCCCATTATATATTTGCTCTTGCAAGAGATCATAGATCTTTTCCAAATAGACTCCCGTATAATATTGGATAGAGCCTAATTGAGCCTCTTGTTCCGTACCAAAGAATCCGGGGAAGATAACCGTACGTAATAGGCGCATGATCTCATGCAACGTAGCGACTGAAGGCGATGGCTTCTGATGCAACGGGATATATTTGTATTCCGGTAGATCAGGAGCCGACAGCCGTTCTACGTTCTTCTGTATCTGTTCTAAAATCGCTGTTCTATTCATCTTTAATTATCCCAAGTAGGATCGTAACTAATTAATGAGTTAGAGGCATTGCCCAAACCGATATAGATATAATTATCCAAGACATACATGCAATGTACAGACCTGTTAGCCGCTGGTAACTGGGATTTCTGGCTCCAGTTCTGAGAGTCCGGATCATAGCGCCAAATATAACCGTCCCCGTCTACGCCATATACGTAATTACCATAAGCGATAGCACATAAAAGCATCCTTCCGGGGAACGAAGCCTCCTTTTCCCAAGCTACAGCGTTCTTGTCTGTAGACCAAAACTGTGTCGTATATTCCAAAGAAGGATCCGCTTTATTAATAATCCCCAGTCCGGCATATATACGGTCACCAATTACAACGGATATTCCGCCGTATTGTTTAATCGGGAAATTAGATTTCTTGCTCCAAACGAAAGCGCTCGGTTCATAAGTCCAGACTTCATCGATTAGTTCGTTACCTCTACGTCCACCTATGAGGAACGCTTGATCTTCCATTCTGCAACATGCCGCCCGATACATACCTTTAGGCCGTTGCTGGTCTGTTTGTACGGCGCTCCAAGAATTATCGGATGTGGAGTATACATATAAACTGTCACATATCTTTCCCGTGTTATCCAAACCACCAAAAGTCCATAGGCCAAATCCGATGCTGAAACATGCTTGGCCCGATAATTTCTCAGGCTGAGACCTTAAGGGCAACCATTCTTTCTTAGAGGTCATATATCCCCAAAACTCATCGGTGTATTCCCTACCCGTGTCACCGCCTAACAAGAATCCCGTGCTATTAGCCAAGGTACAGAAAGAGGTAGATCCCGGTATCCGGAAAGCTCCCTCAAACCTTGCCCCTGCTCCAAATATATCCGGAGTTTGGAAGCGAACTTCCTCTCCGTAAGCGATACCATTCTTATTTTTAGCGTAAGCCCTTAAATAATAGCTCGTGCCTCCTCTCAATTCCTTTATCGTACCCGTAAACGCTTGTGTACCGGAAGAAAGAGCTACCGCTCCTTCACAATTACCAAAGGCCGGACTAGGACTAGTTCCCCAACATACACCGGCCTCTGTAACCGGTGAGGCACCTTCGGCTAAGACCTCTCCTCCTACCCATGCGGTACCGTTTTTAATAGTAGACACCTCCTTCGTATTGACTGTAGGCAACTCACTTTCCAGAATCGTATGGATACCTTCGCCTGCGCTATAGGTAGTACCTAAAGCGTTTGTCGCATAAGCACGTACGTAATACCCTTTCTGCTGTTGCATATCATAGATTTTCCCGGCAAATTCTCCGATACCCGCTCCGCAAATAATCGTATCCCCATTTTCTATTGTCGGCGATTTATCAGCACTAAAGCAGAAACCACATGCCGTGATCGGAGAATCTCCCTCGCTTATTATTTCCATGGAGAACTCCGCATAGGTAAACTCTGTCGCTATTTTCTTGAATTTGTTATCATCTAATACAGGACGACCATTCGTGGTCTTAAAGGTCTCGACTTTCGCCCCGTTATACTCACCATATTTACTTTTTGCGTAAGCTCTAACGTAATAGGTAGTTTCCGGTTTTAAATCGGAGATCGTACAATAGAACGAATCGGCTTCCATGTCTATACGAATCGTAGAGTCGGATGCTGAAGGCTCCGGATTCAGCATTAAGTAAATACCCCTTTCCTCGATTTCGGCTTCCCCTTGTTTGGTTATCATACCTCCACATTGAACGGAAGTAGACATCACGTTGACTGGCAATAAGGTCTTAACGCTTCCTAATCCATCTTTCGTCTTAAAAGGTAAAATCTCTCCATAAGCGGTATCTACCGCATTGATCGCATAGGCCCGGATATAGTAATCCAGATCATTGGTTAAGCCCTCGATCGTAGCCTCATATTTTACCTTACGCTTGGATACGGCTTTTTTATTTTTCTCTATCACAGTAAAGGTTGATTCCGTGCTCCAACAAAAACCGGCCTCTGTCACGGGAGCGCCGTTTTCTTGCAAGACCTCCCCCGATACTGTCACGGAACTAGCCGTGGACTTCAATATCTCGTCTGTCTTAACAGACGGTTTTTTAGCGTTTCGAATGCCACCATCTATATCCGGATCATTCACGCATCCGGCCATTAATAAAGCCGCAAATAGAATAGAGAAGAGTGAGTATATATGTTTCATAAATAATCAATATTAAAAGAATACACCTAAGCCAGCGTTTAGATCCAAGTACTTAAAATTAACCGTATTGCATCCAACGCTAATAAATACAGAGTTCGTTATTTTCATCATCAAGTCAACCTCGGCAGCGACCCCTTTGTATGAGGAATCAATATTCCGGCACCATACCTCTCGTGTACTATCGTAGTTTTCATAGGAATGGGTCGTGAACGAATGTAGTAAAGCTCTTTCACCATATCCCAAACCAACGGAGGCATATAACCACGGAAAGCATTTTACGATTAAACCGGCCGTTCCGGCTATACTATTTGTCTTCGAGGATTTACCTGTATTAAGCTCATAAGATTCCCCTTCCGAATTAGAGAACTTAATAATCTGCCCTTGGTTATTACATTCGTCCGTATAATTCATAAAAGACATATTCGTCTTGAAACGGACATACCAACCGAAGCGTTGCCCCATACCTCCTACCGTGATTCCATAAGGAGATTCGATCGAATACGAGTATCCCGCGAAAAACTCCATTCGTTTCTTAGGGGATACCGCTGCGGAATCTATCGGTTGGGCCTCGGGTTCCGCCGGCTTTAACAACATCTCTTGGTATTCTTTCCAATAGGTTGCTAGCTCCTCACTTTTAGGGGTTCCGATACCTTCCGAATAATAAATGATTAATTTAGAGATGGCATCCGGATCATCTTCCGTAGCTTTGACCGTCAGGCAGTTTAAACATTTATTCATCAAGCTACGCATGGAAGGCCGCATTCGCTCGTTGGAAAGCCAAATCGTAGTCAGCTGATCAATACTGTATGCGTCGCATTGCGATACGCCTTCCTCGTACCACATTTTAGCGTCACTATAATCAAGACGTTTCATCGCTTCATCTCCCTTACGGTTGTATTCCGTACGCTGTTGCGCCAGCAGTCCGAGGGGAAATACCGCACATATCATCAATATCCAAAGTCTTTTCATATAATAGGTAAATACATGTTTAGTTGTTCATAATATTACAATCAATAATAAGTAAGGCCTTCGCTAATCAATGATCCGTCAGAATTATAAATATCAAACAAATTGTCTTCCCGTTCGAATGCCCGGCCGTTATCCGCGATACCGACACTTAGGTATTTGCAAGGAATACGTTCCTCGGCTTTCGAATCGATCGCCCCGTATCTGTTATTTGACTTCTTACGTACGATCTTATATCGTCCGAAAGCCATTTTCTCCTCATACAGGGCCTTTTTGTCCGCTATACGTTTCTCCTCGGTTTTCTCATCGCAAGCGATGATCAACCGGACTACCTCTTCCGTAAGTTTCGTATCCTTTGCTTCCGACAAATCTTTCTTAGCTCCCGAATAATCAGCTTTGGCCATTTTTTCCTTACCGGAGGCGATTAACGAGTTATATTTCTCATTCATCTCATTTTCCGATGGCTGATCCGGGAGAACATTCTCTTCTATCGTATGCTCTGTTTCCATAGGTCGTTTCTCTTCCACTTGAGGCTCTTGTTTCTCCGCTTCCTTTATCTCAGAGATAGGAGGTTCCGTATGTAAAACTGGGTGATCTGGCATTTCTACTTCTTTTGAGACATTGCTATCCGGCTCCACAGCTGAAGGTAAATCAATACTCTCGACAACCTCTTTTGTGGGCCTATTGCTATGCACTAAAAGAGCTGTAGCGGATCCTACAACGACAAATATAGCGATTCCGATAGGAATTATTTTCTTTCTGGAATTATTCTTTTCTGTTACTGGCTCCACGGCAGGTGGATTAGCCACATTGACAACAGTCTCTTCATCATCCGATCCTACTAATTTAGAATCTACAGGTGATGAATAAACCACCGTTGTTTCCTCATTCACAATCTCGGGAGATGGACTTGGGACAACCTGAACTTCCTTTTCCGCTTGAGAAAAATCCAAAGACGCCAACATCTCGCCCACCGTCTCAAAGCGATCCGCAGGAATGATTTGCATCGCTTTTATGATAACAGCCTCTGTTTTCGGGCTGATCGCCGCATTGATTTCAGAGGGGTTTCGCAAAGGACGTGCGGCACGTAGTATAGATTCTGTAGGGATTGTTCCCGTTAACAGATTATACATCGTGGCTCCCAAGGAATAAATATCCGGACGGGGCGAGAACACTTGTGTTCCTTCGTTATCGTATTGCTCTATGGATGCGAATCCTTTAGAAAGGGTTAACATCGTAGTGCTGGTCTCTTCCTGCTCGATATCGTAACGTTTGCTGACTCCGAAATCGATCAAGCGGGCGTTCCCGTTCTTATCGATCAAGATATTGCTAGGCTTGATATCCAGATGCAAGATACTCTTATCATGAACGAATTGTAACGCCTCGCCAATTTGCCGTACATATTTAAGGACCGTAGCTTCGGGCAATATCCCGTTTTTCTCAAGCATATATTTTAGCGAGAAGCCGGAAATATACTCCATGGCAATATAAGCCGTATTGTTTTCCTCGAAAACCTCCAACACGTTTACGATATAGGGATGGTGAACTTCCGATAGGATCTTTGCCTCTTTGATCAGTTTTTCCTTGAACTTGTTAAATAAGACCTTTCCCGTCTCCGAATGTACTTTTACGGCTTGGGAACCGGGTTCTCTATAACAATAATCCTTGAAGAAATATTCCTTGACACAGATAGGGACCTCCGTCTTTACGGTGCCTAAAGATCCTTTAACCTCTGTATACCAAACTCCTCTGTAGGTTATGCCAAAACCACCTTGACCAACCACATGAGTAAGTCTGTATTTTCCATTTTGAAGAAGATGTCCGTCTGGCAGATTCATAACCTTGAATAATTCCATTTAATCTGCCAAAAGTACGTTATTTATATAAAAGAATAAAGAAAAGAGAGAATATTTTGCTTAAAACCCATGCTATCTTCCACTTTTTGAATAGGTATGATATAAAAAGAAAAATTATCCCGAGTCTTGCCGTCACAGGCTTCCATGAGAGCGTCCTTTATTTCCGGAACAGATAAACGACCATTAAATATCTCTGCGATCTTTTCATTCTTCAGTCTTTCAAGAACCCCGTCCGTACAAAGAAAGAGGAAATCGTCGGGTTGAATATCGTTCAAGGTAATAATGTCCGCTTCTGTTGGAGTATGAGTGCCTTGTATAGCCCGGATAATCACATTCCGCTGGGGGTGGGTTAACGCTTCTTCCGGAGTGATCTTACCTAATTTAACCAACGAATTTACCAATGAATGATCTTCTGTTTGATATAAAATCTCCCCCTTCCTCAGATGATAGATCCGGCTATCTCCGATATGAGCCAATACGATTCCGGAAGAAGCGATATAGGCCATGGTGAGCGTAGTAGCCATACCCATCGCTTCCGGATGCTCTTGAACATAGGAGTCGAAACAGACTTCCGCATAATGTACGGCTTTATGGATAAACTCAGGCGTGGGATCATCCTTTAGGAACGTAGAAAAGAAAGTTTGTATGGACTCGCAAGCTAATGAGCTGGCTACCTCCCCTTTCTCGGCTCCACCCACACCATCGCAAACCATAAACAATTTTTGGTCAAGGGTCACTTGTTCGGGAAGCGGGTAAATGGAATCCTCGTTATTCGATCTGCCTCCTTTTTCCGTAATAGCACATGGCTTACCGATCGTTATAATCATAACAAATGAGTTTTATTCATTAAAACGTAAGACGGTGCGACCAATAATAATCTCGTCATTATCATTGAGCACGACCACCTCGCCATTCTCTAGGTAACTGTTATTATATAACGTATGGTTTTTACTATTATTGTCGGTAAGGAAATGTTTATATCCACCTTTTGAATCTTTTTTCACCTCAATGCAAATATGCTCGCGACTCATCGTGCGATCAGCCGTGATAATTGGCATCGTAGCTTGTGAGGCGTTCGACTTCCGGCCAATGACAACCTTCCCTTCGTGAAGAGGAAACGCTTGTTCAGGTGTATCGGCGTCTGGAAGAACCGTCAGTCTGCCGATTCCAGTCTTGACAGGTGTCACTAAAATCGTATCGGAATCGATTTCCTGATGATTACATTTCTCGGATAATAAGGACAAAGGAATAGGCTCTTTGCATTTCGGACACTTAAAGGAGGTAATGCCGAGGGGAATCTTCCCCTCGTCTACCTTTAATCCTACATGGCAATGTGGACATTTAACCGCGATCATACGATAAACGAAATATCTGCGCCATCCATATCCGTAGAGTACAGATCCATCATATCTGTATCGGAAAGCATAACCGTATCGTCCGCCAATGTTATAAAGTCTGAATGATCGAAAGACTCGATGCTACTATCGTCTATAACTATGGCGTCGCCTAGGTCGACACCTCCTCCTTCCACGTCTATTATGACAGCATCCGCTGGCATGACGTCATTGCCGTCTAAAGTTACGAATGTATATTCCTCTTCTTGCATAACCTTTGTTCCTAATATATTAATATTCCGAAAACAAAAGTACAAAAAGCAATGGATTAATAAACTTGTTATTCTCTCTTATAATCAAACATTTGGGTTTCATGTACAAAAGAGGCTGTTTTACTATACGAAAAGAAAAGGCTCATTCTCTCACCCATTTGGCCTTACAGGAAGAAACTGGGCATTGCTTTCGGTTTTTCAATGATTCCCAAGGGATCTCACCTAAGAATGTCCCACATTTCGGACAAACATAGTCTATCTTAAATTGATTGGCGATATCCTGCAATTGCTGGGGAATCTTGGCCGACTGCTTGGCTCCTAGATAGATTCCTACCGTAGGGGCACAAATCGTTATCAGGAGGCTGATGCCGAATAGTTCCGGGCTACCTTTCCCTAAGAAGCCTATCACGACCCCCACTATTCCGGGCAAAGCAAATGGTAAGGATTGAAATAATCTGGTCTTAAACTGATTAGAGGATTGAATCTTAACTTTTGCTTGAATATAATCATCGTAGACTTTTTTCAATGCGGCAAATTCATCGCTATAATCATTATTGTATTTAAGCACCTCGGAAAGATTTAAGACATAGCTATCCCCCAAGCGAATATGATCCGTAGGAGTAACACGTTTCTTTACGATCTGGGCTCCATTCACGAACGTACCGTTAGTAGATTCCGTATCCTCCAATAATAAGTTGCCACCATCCTCACGTATCAGACGGGCATGATGGCGGCTTACATGAGGATCGTTTGCAATAAAATCGTTGTCTTTTGCTTTTCCTATCTTTATAATCATAATCTTATTCCTTTTCCTCTTCCTCTTGAGGCTTTCCCATCTCCTTCTCAAGATTATCTTTCAGCACTTTCAACGGATCCTTGGATATTACCAACTCTTTAGGCTTACCCTCTTCCGTCAATAATAATAAACGCTGCTTAGGGAGATTTATTTGTAAGATATGATTTTTATTTATGATATGACTTTTTCCGACACGCATTAATATCTTGTTACAACCAGCGACCTGCTTCTCTAAGATCTCTTCTATTTTTCCGATATTTATAGCGAAGGTAAATTGGATGCCATTTGACAACAATAGTTTCGTATAGTTCCTGTCTGCTTCAAAATAAAGGATCTGACCAATCTTAATGCGCAACAACTCATCCCTTGTTTTTATAATTAAATACCGCTCCATACGTAGAAATTGTTTTTTCGTTTCTCTTTCAAAAACAAATATACGGTATTTTCTTTATTTAATAGGTATCTTTTGGGGGAAAGATTGGTAAAGTGCACCAAAAACAAGAGCCTTTTCCCTGCTCAGAAGAGACACCGATACGCCCTCCCAGCCTTTCAATTATATTTTGGCAGATAGAAAGTCCAAGCCCTATGCCTTGCTTTTGGTTTCGTCCTTTATAAAAACGATCGAACACATGAAGTTTTATTTCCTCCGACATTCCTTCCCCCGTATCGGTCACGGATAACAGAACCTCGTTCTCCATGGCTTGATATGACAAGATGATGCTACCTATAGAGGTGTACTTAATTGCGTTTGTTATAAAATTGCCAAGAACTTGTTTCAAACGGATACGGTCGGAGCGTAATAAAAAGGAATCCAAAGATGCCGGATAGGTCAAAGCTACCCCTCTCGGTACTTTGATCTGGAAAGATGCTACCGTTTCTACAATAAGTTGTCTTAGATCAAATTCCATGAAATCAAAGGTCATGGTACCAGACTCGAGCTTAGCCAGATCCAATACATCATTAACGATACCCAATAATAACTCATTATTGGTCTGAATAAGATTAATATACTCTTGTCTTAGCTCACCATCCTCTTCATCCCCTAAAAGAGAAGAGAATCCGACAATAGCGTTTAATGGCATGCGGATCTCATGGCTGATGTTTGCCAAAAAGGAGGATTTCAAACGCTCTGATTTCTCGGCCTTCAGCATTCGTTCTTCCATCGCTTTCAGTTCAGATATATCATAATTCATCAGTAATAGGATGGGGCTTGATTTCTCCAGACCCGCCTCCATTATATCCAGACGAACCCATTTCCATCCCTCGCCATCCCTAACCCGGACTTCCCCTTGATCATGATCAGTTTCTCCATGGACAAGTCGGCTCAAGGAAGTTTTCAAGCATTCACGGTCTTCTGGCTTGACATTGGAATATATGCCTACTATCTGGCTCAATGGAGTTCCCGGAACTTCACCCATATTCAGATACCATTGTTCCATCGCCACTCCTTCCCCAGTGGACAAATCATACTTTGCGCAGCCGATCTTGGCACGATGACTTATCTGAGGAAAAAAAGGCTCGAACTCTATGCCTAATGTCGTTTTCATATATATCCGTTCTCATTATATTTATGCAAAAAGAGGGTTTAACCATAAAAAACGAATGAATTAATCGTTCGTTTTAATTAGTCGTTTATATCGATTATTTTATAGGGAACATATAGGTTTAGTAAAATACCCCAAAAACCGCATCAAAATTATATTCTAAAGTCTTTTTGACTTTCATAAGTAAATGTTTTTTGCGATATTTGCAAACGACTAATTAAAACGAACGATTAA
>NZ_RAYG01000025.1:0-4213 GCF_003670185.1 Parabacteroides sp. CH2-D42-20
ACTAGTCGTTTTGTTGCCTTCCCCACCACTTCAATATCCTGATATATAAGATTATACCATATGACTATAAAAAAATAGAGGGTAGATTGATCACTCAATCCACCCTCCTGTCTATCGTGTGCTTAAACTATTAAAAATCAACCCCTTGATTAGTCTTCTAGAGCCGCTTGCGCCGCAGTAATTCTATATATGACTATCAGATGTTTAGCAAAAAAGGTAAAACAATATACAAACATTTAGGTTTAATTTTTGACACTTCAATAACTGCCGAAAAGCTTAAAAGTAAGTCATTGGAACAGTTAAAATCAACCACAGCACATACCGTCATTTTCAAACGCTTCGCAATATACTAAAAAATCCATATGTTTCCTCGTGCGCGTACATATAATATATAAGCATAAAAAAAGACCGCATTAACGGCCTCTTTCAAAAAAACTATGTGCTATATTCTTATATAACGCACATACACCTTATTCCCTACCCTTCGATATGGAACCAACTTTCCATAAGGATAAACCTTAACTTCTTCCTGCTCATCAGCAGATATCTCTATCGGGTGGATTAGATCCGACAAAGAACTTGTTTTTTGTTTCATTAGACTAACATGATGAATTGTCTTATTATAACACGAAAACGATCCTATATGATGCGATCTTTTACATGTTATACAACACGATCTATGTCTTTTACCTAGGCAGTCTTGGAAGCCTTGCCAGATGCTCCCCTTCTCTCCTCCTTTAATAAACGTTGATCCAACTCATCACCTAATCGCTGAAGTTCTCTTTCCAATTCTTTAATACGATCTTTCTTCTCTGTCACCTCCTCACTCATGGAAAGAGCCACGTGTTTCCAATAAGCGACATCTTTTACTTTATCATCCGAAGAGGCTGACGTATCATTTGAAGTTACAGTCTTTAACATACTACCTTCGCCTCGTAAAAGCCATTCTGCCGATAATTCTGAAAACAAGTCTAATAAGACTAACAGAGTAGACAACGACATCGAAGTCTCTTTGTTAATTTGCTTATTCAAGGTTGATTGAGGATAATTTGCATTCAAACTTATTTGATTAATAGACATGTTTTGCTCTTTCAAGAAACCCCTAAGTCTTTGTTTTACTGAATCTTCCATATTTTTATGTTTTATAACATAGTCTATACAGACTAGAATTGTGTTATTTTATTTTGTTGTTAATCCAATTAGACTTACTTTTACATCGTGTTAAGAACAAAACACGTTTTCAACCCGAAACATTTCGGGTTAGTATGCAAATATAAACATTTAAGATATAATAAGCATGAGATTCAATGAAATTGTAGTCCCGTATGGGACAATAAGAAAGCTAGCCAAGGACACGGGGCTGTCCGAACCATGTATAAGGCACGCCCTAAAAGGCATCACGAACTCCGACAACTCCTTCTTGATAAGGAAGATTGCGAGGGAAAGGTATAGAGGTGTAGAAATTAAAAGTAATCCATCATGATAGCCGAGATAACATTTCCTGATAGATCCGTGTCCTATAGCGACTTCATTCGTGACTTAGCGGCGAAGATAAACACCTTCGCCAAAGAGGATAAAGATGATCCAGCTTACATTTCCCAAAGGAAAGCAGAAGCTCTTTATGGTAAAGCCAATGTATTAAGATGGAGAAAAATGGGAGCAATAAGCCCAATATGCCGTCCCGGTAAGATTGAATATCCAACAGTAAGGCTGAAAGAACTAAGTCGGACTGATGAGATTTACATCCGATGGATGTCAAGCAAAGAGGATAAAAAGAGAAAAAGATAAATCCTCGGCCCCATAGCTCAACGGATAGAGCGCTCCTCCCCTAAAGGAGATATCCGGTTTCGATTACCGGTGGGGCTACTAAAAAAGAGTTCTTTGACTTAGTGAGAAAAAATCCTTATGGCTATCAAAAGGTATACGAGATATAAACGGGATAAGCGTAAGGTGAAAATACAGGAATGGACGATAGTCCTTGCTCCCGATGTAGTTTAATCGGTTCCGGTATTGGATTTATACATACAATTAATAATGTATATATAATAAGTACGATCCCAGCTGGGTATCCTTGCGGTGGTTGGTAAAGAAGACCGTATCGTACTAAATGATACGACTTTTTCTACGGGTCGTATCTAAGATATAGTAGGAGGTTAATACGGCCAAACGTATGACAGATTGGACAGACAATCATATGACGACAGATCGGAAAGACGGTCAATCCGAGAACTACGGATTTACGTTAGTGATAAATACTCCCCCACCCGTCTATGATTCGGGTTCGAAACCGTTGGAGGTTGTGGGGGAGCTAATATTTAAAACAAAAGAATATGGAAGAAATCGAATTAAATAAAATATACAATGAGGACTGCTTGGAAGGAATGAGACGCATTCCTGATGGCATCGTTGATTTGGTAGTCACAGATCCGCCATATTGTATTGGAACAACAAGCAACGGAAAAAAAGGAAGCTGGAGTGACAATAATCTCATAAGGCCTTTTTTTTGACGCATATTTCAAAGAATTAAAAAGAGTCTTAAAAGATGAGTCTGATATCTACATAAATACAGATTGGCGCACATATCCATTTCTCTATCCTATCATGCAAGAATACTTTGTCATTAGAAATTTGATTGTTTGGGACTATGAATGGATTAAAGCAGGATCGCACTATCGTTTTTCGCATGAATTTATCATATACGCCTCCAAGGGTAATGCAAGGCGAAAGTTTAGCGCTAGCGAGCGTGATGTTTGGAGGATAAGACCTATAAACTTCACCTCTAAAGAAAAGCTGCATAACTCGCAGAAACCTTTAGAGCTTGTACGTAAAATGATACTGAATAGTTCCAGTGAGGGGGATACGGTCCTTGATACTTTTTTAGGCAGCGGAACTACGATAATAGCATGCGAAGAGTTGAAGCGCAATTTTATCGGTTTTGAAATAGACAAGGTCTATTATGATATTTCCAATAAGCGGCTGGAAGAATTGAAAAACGATTTATTTTATGTTTAGCACCGTAAAGTTAAGCAATCCCGCCAAGAGAGCCAAAGACTCGCAGGTTCCGGAGCGAGACCGGAGACGGGACGAAACCATTTGCACTGTTTGACATGTTTATGTGTAATAAAGCTACCAAGACCTTACAATACCGCCGTGAGGCAGGAAGGAATATTAGTTTTTACTTAAACTGTGCCGGGGTGGGATTCCCCGGCAAACGCTCCCTTAGCTCAGTAGGTTAGAGCCTTTAGGGTCGCCGGTTCAAGCCCGGCAGGGAGCACGCTTCATCCCTAGCGGATGCTATTCAATCAGAAAATCAGTCACAATTTACAACGCAGGTCTCCGTCCGTGAGGATATGAGGCCTTTCTTCCGAATTTTAAAAACAACAATATATATGATAAAGAGAAACCAAGCATGGTTCTGGAAGATATTCCGGGCCATAAAGAGCATTATCATCTTTACTTTTAGGATGGTCTTAGCTACAATATTGGGACTGGCCTCAATAGTCGCAATCTTCGAATGGAATGAAAAACCTTCTCATATCCATTTACTGATATTTGGCATAGTATCAGTATTTGTTGTGATAAATCAAATCGTAATAATGACTTATGAGTCAGAAAAATGATTTCGGGGTGTTGTACGTGGTACAAGCCCCTTCAAGGCCTAACCGATCCAAGAAGGACGATATCCTAGACGAATTAAAGACACTTAGCAAAGAAGAATTGATAGAGATAAGAAAAGACATTGTAGAACTAATAAACGATAAATAAAATGGCTGCTATAAAATCTTACAAGGGATTTGACAAAAATTTAAAATGCCGGGATTTTCAATATGAAATAGGCAAGGAATATGAGATGGATGGAGAGATCAAGGTGTGTAGCAGAGGGTTTCACGCTTGCGAAAGCCCGTTTGATGTTTTTGATCACTATACTATGATAGACTCTAGGTTTTGCGAAGTAGAGCAAGACGGAAATATATCCAAGGAGGATAGAGGGACAAAGATTTGCTCCTCGAAAATAAAAATAAAAGCAGAGTTAAAATTGGCTGACATGATCAATCTTGGAGTCGAATGGCTAAAAGAGATCACATCACCTAAAAAAATGAAAACAAGCATAAAGGATAATTCGTCCGGCAACGGTGCCCAGATTGGTTCGTCCGGCAACAATGCCCAGATTGGTTCGTCCGGCTACTATGCCCAGATTGGTTCGTCCGGCTAC
>NZ_RAYG01000026.1:0-113417 GCF_003670185.1 Parabacteroides sp. CH2-D42-20
GCCAATTTCTCTTACTTAAGCATATTGCAGGTATTTACGATTCTGTTTCCCTTGCTGACCTATCCTTATTTGTTGCGGGTCATAGGGTTGGAATTGTATGGGGTGATCATATTTGCCCAAGCGATCATCAACTATGTCTCGTTGGTGATCAATTTCGGGTTCAATATGTCCGGGGCGAGGAACGTGGCGGTTTATAAGGAGGATAAGGCGCTATTATCGAGGATCGTATCATCTACGTATTTGTGTAAGTTCATCCTTTGGCTCATTTGCCTTGTCGTTTATTTATCGGTTATAAGCATCGTCCCGTTTTTCCGGGATCATTATTGGGTTTATCTCCTCTCTTTCCTGTTGACGTTCAATGAGCTTCTGTTGCCCATCTGGTTCTTCCAGGGGATCGAGAAGATGAAATATATCACGGTCGTGAACCTGTCAGCCCGCCTGTTGTTCGTGGCGGCGATCTTCCTTTTTGTCCATGAGCAAGAGGATTATCTGATCGTTCCCCTGTTAAACGGGATCGGGGCGGTGTTTGCGGGTTGTCTTTCTTTGTATATCGTGTTGAGGAAAGAAAGGATAAAATTGTCCGTGATACCTGTGCGGGAATTGGGATCGGCTTATAAGGAGAGTTTCCCGTTGTTCGTGTCCGGTCTGTCCACACAGATTTACGTGAATGTAAACAAGTTGGTGATCGGGTCCTTCTTGGGGATGTCTGAGGTCTCCATCTATGATATGGCGGATAAGGTATTGCATCTGATGAAGCTCCCCATCTCCATGATGGCGCAAACTGTTTTCCCGAAGATTTCCCGGGAACGTAATATCCGTTTCGTGAACCGGATAATGCTCTTGGTGGTGGGAACCGTGCTGCTGGCTTACGTCTGTATGTTTTTCGGTAGCGACCGGATCGTGTATCTTTTCACTGGGGAATATATGGAGGAAGCCTCTACCGTCATGCGGTTGCTGGGTATATCTGCTCTCTTGGTCTCTTTCAATTTTTTTATGGGAGGAAACCGACTGGTTCCTTTCGGATATTCATCGGTCTATATGAAGGTGATGGTAGGAAATTGCCTGTTTTTCTTGTCCGGCATCGGGCTGTTGTGGCTTGCGGGTAACATCAATCTGTATACGGTGACAATGATGGCGGTAACGGTAGAGGTTTTTTGTTTCGTTTCCCTACTTTTTCTGAATAAGAAATTAGGATTATTATATAGCACAATATGAATATATTAAAAAAACTAGGAATAGTTATTATGGGAGCTTTGCTGGGAGAAAGTCATGGAGCAGCCAAGAATTTTTCATATGTAGACATGAATGAAGTCGTAAATAATATAAAAGTAATTCTATGGCAGGATGTGAATAGTTCTAAGGTTTTAGATCAGGCTAAAAAATGGAAAAAATCTATCAGGGAAAATGGTAGTTGGATTGATCTGGATTATCAAGATAAATCAAGGACTCCTTGGTCTCCACAGCAACATTTGAATCGTATATTGGAGATGAGTTTCGCTTATACAAGTGAGAGAATGGATACATTTAAAGATATAGGTTTGGGTAGTGCTATCATTTCCGCCTTAAATTATTGGATAAGTGTATCTCCAATATGTACGAATTGGTGGTTTAATGATATTTCAGTTCCTCAGACGATAGGTAAGATATTGATTCTCTTAGATGAAACAGAATGTTTGAATATGGAATTACGGGATCAGTTAATCTTGTGTATGAAAAAGGGTAATCTTAAAAAACATGAGGGAGCCAATAAAATGGACATTGCTTTACATTATCTGTTTCGAGCCGCTCTGACTGGAGATGATAAATTGATGAAAGAGACCGTAAAAGAGGCTTTCGGTGTGCTTTCGAAAGGAAAAAGGGAAGGAATACAAATAGATGACTCCTATCATCAGCATGGAGATCAACTGTACATATCCGGTTACGGTGATGTGTTGATAGATGGTGTATTATCTATTGCCTGTTACTTGAAAGGAACAGACTACGGTTTATCAGAGGAACAGTTAAATGTTCTGTCAGATTTCGTATTGAACGGATATGGTTCTATTTTCCGATCAGTTTATAAGGACTATAATGCCGGGGGACGGCTTCTTTCACGGAAAAATGCGTTAAGAAAGAGCGATATTGTAAAAAAATTGGAGTTGTTATCAGAGTTGGATGTACAGAATGAACTTAATTACCAAGAGCTTGCACGGGAAATAGAATCAGTATCTAATGTTAAAGATGAATATAATCGATTGTTTTGGCGTTCTGATTATATGGTACAAAATAATCCATCCTATCAAGCGTCCGTACGGGGAGCGTCCGTACGGACTTATAAGGCCGAGACTGGAGGTAATGGAGAGAACCTAAAAGGAACTTTATTGTCGGCAGGATCATTCTCTATACGTGTTTCAGGGGATGAGTATTTTAATATTTTCCCCTGTTGGGATTGGTCAAAAATACCGGGAGTGACATCGTTGAATCAAGTTCCATCTTATATCAAAGAATGGGGTGAGCCGGGTAAAACCGTTTTTGTGGGTGGAGTTTCAGATGGTAAGATGGGGGCTTTCGCTATGGATTATGCGGAATATGGTGTGAGGGCTCGTAAAGGCTATTTCTTTTTCAAGGATGAGATTATTTGTCTGGGTGCGGGTATAGAAGGAAATGATCCAAATGTGGAGACCATAACTTCCATCAATCAATGTCTGTGCAGAGGTGATGTAGTACAAGATACAGGATCTGTATATCACGATCATATAGCTTATTATAGCCTGGATTCTTCTAGAATGATTGTAGAGGCTGATATTCGTCAAGGAAGTTGGAGAGATATTAATTTAACCCAATCGAAAGACTATATACAGCAGAAAATATTTTCTCTTTACATAGATCATGGAAAGGATACAAAAGATGGGAAATATTCATATATGATTGTTCCGGGTTTAACACAGGATGAATTTAGGTCTCATCTAATCAATCATATTGAGGTCCTAAGAAATGACTCTTTTATGCAAGCGGTAGTTAATACGAAAACACATGAGTTACAAGTTGTGTTTTATGAGGCTGGAGGGTTTGATTATAGGGACTTAAAATTATATGTGAACTCACCTTGTGCTGTTTTAATTCCTGATTACAAGTTGCTTAATGATTTTTATATCAGTGATCCTTCGCAAAAGAGGGATCAAATGCTCCTTAGCCTTAATAAGAAAGAATATAAGATCCGGTTGCCAAAAGGTAGTTTAAGTGGTTCTTCTATATCTGTACATATTTGAACATGGAAACTCTCTCGGTACGTATAAATAAGGATTCCATTAGACGGTATTTATCTAAGCTAAGCATAATAATACTTTGTGTTATAATGCTTTATTCGATGAAGCCTTGGTTTTTTTGGAATGGTACAACGGCTATATTATATGCTTTGATTCTTTTGTTTATCTCTGTAAGGCTCCCTTTTATCAAGAAAACATTGAAAAGGAAACAATTCATTCTTTGTTGCTTGTGCCTACTTATGTATAGCAGTGTTGATTTGTTAGATCTTGTTCATCCGGTTTTTATTATACAATATTTATTTAGGAATTTGTTGCTGGTCTTCTTTGTTATTCTTTTTTCGAATGATGAAAAAAGGAATTTAGTGAGGATTTTTACTAAAGTGTATTCAGTTATACTATTTGTGAGTATAATAGCTTATATATTTTACTTATTGGATATAAGTATACCATATACAATCATGAGATATGAGTATAATACTGGGTATCCTAGTTTTAAAAATTATATATTTTTGATAATACGGAACGAAACAGAATTCTTCTCTCGTTTTCAGTCTATTTTTTTGGAACCCGGACATGTGGGGATGATTTCTTCTTTATTGTTGTATGTAAATCAATATAATTTAAAAAGAATATCAGTATTTATTCTTTTTATATCAGTACTGATTTCTTTTTCCCTAGCAGCTTATGTACTGCTTATATTAGGTATGATATTGTATTATTTACTGAAAAGCAAGCATTATTTTAGAAGAGTTTTTCGTGTGTCTTTTTTTCTTTGCTCTGCTGTGGTGATCTCTGTCATATTTTATGTAAATAATCCGGATTCTGTTTATTCAAAATTAGTCGTAGCTCGGTTGGATTATGATGAGGAACGAGGGATCTCAGGAAATAATCGCACGAACAGCCAGTTTGATTATTATTATGATAAAGCTTTTTTGCAAAAGAATGATGCTTTTCTCGGAATAGGAGATGAGGAATTTGTTAGAAGATTTGGTAGTGGAAATAGCTCTTATAAAACATTTATAGTTCAGAATGGGATAATAAGTTTGTTTTTTTTGTTTGCTTTTTATTGCATGCTTGTTTATTATTGCTTATCTCCTGTTTATGTTGGATTGCTAATTCTTTATGCTGCGTCATTCTTGCAAAGACCATATGCTTTGTGGGAAATTGAGTTGTTTCTTTTTATGAGTGCAGGATCTATCTTAAAGTATAAATATAATGATAAATTATTCGATTATTATTCCACATAGGAATATCCCTAAGTTATTGCAGCGTTGTTTGGATTATATTCCGTATAGGGATGATGTTCAGATTATTGTGGTGGATGATAATAGCGACCCTCAAGTGGTGGATTTTGATAATTTCCCAGGGATGAATATTCCTAATGTAGAAGTGTATTTTACAAAAGAGGGAAAAGGGGCTGGATATGCTCGTAATGTAGGAATAGAACATGTAAAAGGGAAATGGGTGTTCTTTGCGGATGCAGATGATTATTTCTCTAAAGCTTTTTTATCAACTATAGATACTTTGAAAGAATCAAAGCATGACTTGATATATTTTGGTTCTAGATGTGTTGATGCTATTACAAAAGAAATACATGAAAGAGACCGTAAGTATACGGAATTGATGAAAGAAGCATTAGCTGGTAATGAAGATAAATATAAATATACTGCTTATGTTCCATTTGCGAAAATGATTCGTTCTGATTTGATACGAAATAATTCAATTTTATTTGATGAAACCGTAGTCGCAAATGATATGATGGGATCTATTAGAATGGCATATTGTTCTAAATCTACAGGATTTGATGAGAGATGTATTTATATTAGGGAGGCTAGGGAGGGATCTCTTATGTCAAAGCAGAGTATACAATATTTAGTATGTAGATTTAACGTATGGTTAAGAGTTAATGATTTTTTGACAGATATAGGTTTCTCAAAGTATCATATAAATCTAATACCTATATTATTAAAGATATTATTTAGAGGTAATTTTAATGTTTTTAGAGAGAGTTGTAATTTGCTATTACAAGATAAGAAAGTTAGTGTCAATGACCAAGTGTCTAGTTTATTTATATATCGAATTCTGAAATTTAAAAAATGATGAACATTGCATTATTAACCGCCGGAGGAACTGGTACACGCATGCATCAAGATATTCCAAAACAATTTTTGCATGTCCGTAATAAGCCTATATTAATTTATACTATGGAGGCTTTCGAACGGCATCCTAGTATAGACGCAATTATTGTAGTGGGGTTGGAACGTTGGATTGATATTATTTGGGCGTATGCCAAGCAGTTTAATATAACTAAGTTAAAATGGGTTGTGCCTGGTGGAAATACCGGTCATGAATCTATTCGTAATGGATTGCTGGAATTAGGAAAACATTGTGATACATCTGATGTCGTGATGATACATGATGGGAATCGGCCGATGATTAGCCCGGATATCATATCAGATAGTTTAGCCAAGCAGAAAGAGTTTGGAAGTGCGGTTGCGGTAATTCCTTGTGTAGAGGTGGTTTTCAAGAGCAGTGATGGTAAGTCTTCTACTATAAACATACCTAGAGATGAATTACTTCGTACGCAAACTCCTCATACGTATGAGTTAGGAAAACTGTTGTGGGCACATAGGGAAAGTGAGCGATTAGGCATTTCAAATACGGTAGCTTCTTGTGATTTGATGTGTCGATTGGGTGAGATCGTGTATTTCTCGAAAGGATCTGAAAGGAATTTGAAAATTACAACGGTGGAAGATATAGAGATTTTTACCTCATTATTAGATTATAAGAAAGAGGAGGGATTGAAGTGAATACGGAGACTTTTGCAGATAATTTAAGAAACAAGAATATTTTGATAACCGGAGCTTCGGGTTTGATTTGCTCCTCATTCATAGATCTCTTAATGCGCTATAATGAGCAAGGTACCCATATAAGTATTTATGCGATGAGCCGGAACGAGAAGTATGCGCATAAACGTTTTGAGGCTTATTGGGGAAATCCTTTGTTTTCCTTTATTTGTCATAATGTGATAGAACCTTTCTCCTTGGACATTCCTTTTGATTATATGGTTCATGGAGCGAGTAATGCCTCTCCGAAGCGTTACGCTACCGATCCGGTGGGTACCATGAAGTCCAATCTTGGGGGGGGATCGAATCTATTGGAGTTGGCAAAAGAGAAAAAAGCAAGACTTTTATATATATCCTCGGGAGAGGTGTATGGGGAAGGGGATGGCTCGGATTTTACTGAAGACTATAGTGGTTATGTGGATTGTCTTAATCCTAGAGCTTGCTATCCATCTAGTAAACGAGCTTCCGAGACGTTATGTGTCTCTTACAAAGAGCAATATGGGGTAGATGTAGTAATCGCTCGTCCTTGTCATATTTATGGTTCAGATATAGAGCGTGATGATCGGGCCTTTGCACAATTTCTGCGAAAGGCAAAGGCTGGTGAGGATATATTATTGAAGAGTGATGGTAGTCAAGTTCGTTCTTATTGCCATGTGGATGATTGCGCTTCTGCTTTATTATATATTTTGCTACGAGGTATAAATGGCAAGGCTTACAATATCGCAAATAGTGACTCTGTATTATCTATTAAAGAACTGGCGGAGTTAATAGCTCAAACAGTGGGTGTAAAGATTATGTATGATATTCCTTCCAATTCTGAATCTAAGGGATATTCTAAAGTGCAACGAGCTGTATTGGATTCTTCATTATTGGAATCTTTAGGCTGGAGACCTCAAATATCATTGAAAGAAGGTTTGAGACGAGTTTTAGGAATATATAAATGAAATTGTGGTTATGTTAAGCATACAAGATTACGTAAAAAACTCAGAGACACAAGCTAGATTAGGCTTAAGAATGCCAACGAAGGAGGAACTAAAGCAAATTCAAGATATATTGCTAGATATGTATAAAGATATATTGTATATCTGTGAGAAAAAGCGATTAACAGTCTTGCTGGGTGGTGGCAGCGCATTAGGAGCAGTGCGGCATGGTGGCTTTATTCCTTGGGATGATGATATTGATTTGATTATACCCCGAAAAGACATATTCTTGTTTTTAAGTACATTCAAAAAAGACTTTGGTGATAAATATGATGTGACATCTCCGTCAAATGGAGGTGATGTACCTGATATAGTGCCTCGTATTCATCGTAAGGGAACTTTGCTTGTCAACTTGTTCGATAAAAGAAATATAGGTCCATCCGGTGTGTCTATAGATATTACTATCATGGATTTTGTACCGGATAATAAATTACCCCGTTTTTTTCATGGTGTAGTTTCTAATATTATGTTTTTTCTGGCTAATTCAAAAGGTATGTGGTTATGTCGTAATGAACGTTCTGATAGTTTTTTTAGCTCCAATATCAAGTTGCATTTATTTTATAAGTTTCGATTGTTTGTAGGTGCTTCTTTATTTTTTATTAGCTATCGCAAAATGTGTTTATGGTTTGATAAATGGACTTCTTTGTGCAGAATATCTAATTGGCTATCTATTCCTGTTGGCCGAGAACATTATTTTGGAGAACTGTTACATAAAGATGTGTTTTATCCTCCAAAGGAAATGCTTTTCGAGGGAGTGAAAGCCTATGTTCCAAATGACTTAACAACCTATTTGAGGAATTTATATGGAGAAGATTATATGTCAATTCCTCCTGTCGAAAAACGAGAATCACATCCTTTTGTCCTTTTGAATTTGTAATTAAATGATATATGAATGCAAGGATATCTTACATCGATCAATTAAAAGGAATCGCTATCTTACTAGTTGTGCTTGGACATGTCATAGGGTATAACAATTGTGAGAATAGTTTCCTATGGCGCTTTATCTATTCATTCCACATGCCTCTTTTTATGTTCATTAGTGGGTATGTAGCCCAAATGACATTTCGGATAGAGAATTTTGGTTGGAATGAGGTATCTTCTTTCATGATCAAAAAGTTTAGGACATTGTTGTTACCTATGATAACTTGGGGAATCGTGATTCCTTTCTTTTTCTTAAGGTCAACTGCTGAGAACAACCTTATTGATTATCTATTAAGCTATATTAAAATGTGGGGAGGTGGATTATGGTTCTTCGCTACTCTCTTTTTTCTCTCGATTTTATTCTTGTTATATAGATTGATTATTAAGTTGATAAGTCCCAAATCTATCATTATGGATTATGTGATCTTATCATTCTTGTTTGTACTTATTGTATTGTTGTATAAATCTTTGCCTAAAGATGAGATTTATTCGGAAGGTGTACGTTCTGTTTTTAGTTATTTTACGTTTTACTTTTCAGGGACAATTGTATGCAAACAAACCAAATTGAGGAATCTTGTTCTGGATAATGATTTGTTTTTCGTGTTTTCATTTGTTATGTTTTGCCTACTGATTCCTTCTTTTGTATATGATATGTCCTCAATATTTAACCAATTGATGAAGATTGTTTTGTCTTTATTCGCAATCCCTTCTCTGTCCTTTATTGTTCGCCATGTTTCTTGGAATAGACAGGTAGATAATATGTTCCAATATTTTGGACGTGAGTCTTTATCTATTTATGTGACTCACAACGGACCTTTTGCCTTTTTATTGGTATTATCCAATTATGTTACTTTATCATCGGTTGATAATATACTTTGTTTTTTGTTTCTATTGATATTCTCATTATTCATTTGTTATGCTTCTATATGGATAAAGAACATAGTTTCTATATCTCCTGTTTTAGAATTATTTTTATACGGAAAATCTTATAAAAGAAAATCGATATGAACATCTATTTCATTAATCCCCCTTTCAAAGCTGAGTATGGAAAATTCTCTCGTGAGTCCCGTAGTCCAGCAATTACGAAAAGTGGGGCTTTATATTATCCTCTATGGCTGATTTATGCGGCTTTGTATTCAAGCAAACAGGGACATAATGTCTCTTTTTTGGATGCTCCAGCTAAACAGTTAAATGAGGAACAGTCTTTAAACATTATTCGGAAGACGGATAATGAGCATTCATTGTTTGTTTTAGATACAAGTACGCCTTCCATTAAAAGTGACGTTGCTTTTGCCGGGAAGCTGAAGGCATTGTATCCTCACTCGTTTGTCGTGCTTGTGGGGACTCATCCTTCGGCTTGCGCAGAAGAGACGTTGGGTTATTCGGATGCGGTGGATGCGGTCGCTATTGGAGAATATGATTGTATCGTGAATGAGCTAGCGAATGTTCTGGACGCAGGAAAGGATCTGCGGGAGGTTCGAGGGCTTTGTTTTTGGGACGGGAAGGAGTTTGTACGAACCGCGCCTATGCCACCGATGAAGAATTTGGATGATCTTCCTTTTGCCTCACAATTTATCAAGGAACATTTAAATGAGAGGGATTACTTTTTCGCTGCTGCCACATATCCCTCTATCCAGATATTTACCGGGCGTGGATGTCCCTTTCGTTGTAATTTCTGTGTCTATCCGCAAACGATGCATGGGCATGCTTTTCGGGCACGATCCGCAGAGAATGTGGTGGCCGAGTTCGAATACATTGCCGCTAATTTCCCAGATGTGAAAGAGGTAGTAATCGAAGATGATACATTTACAGCCAATAAGAAGCGAGTATTGGACATTTGTCGTTTGTTAGTGGAAAAGAAATTGAATAAACGGCTGAAATGGTTATGTAATGCTCGTGTAGACCTTGATTTGGAAACGATGTTGGCTATGAAAAAGGCCGGATGTCGTTTGATTATTCCGGGTATAGAGAGTGGTAGCCAACAGATATTGGATAACATCAAGAAAGGAACGAAGGTGGAATATTTCTATCAGTATGTTGCCAACGCTAAAAAGGCGGGTTTGTTAATACATGCTTGTTATATGGTCGGTAACCAAGGCGAAACCCGGGAAACCATGGAAGAGACTCTTCGGTTAGCGTTAAGGTTGAATACGGATACCGCCCAGTTTTTCCCGTTGATACCTTATCCCGGTACGGAGGCTTATCAGTGGGCGAGGGAAAATAACTATATAGAGACGGATTATGAGAAGTATTGTTTGCCGGATGGTACACATAACACCGTATTGTCTTTACCGGATCTTTCCGCAGGGGAAATGGTTGATTTCTGTAATAGGGCACGGAAGAAATATTATTTACGTGCCAGTTACATTTTACACAGGCTGAGAGTCGGTTTGCGTAATCCTTCAGACTTGAAACGTTCGCTTAAGGCATTCGCTAAGTTGAAACGTTATTTATTTAAATAATCATTTGTATTTAACGTGTTGCCTCTTGTATCCATTATAACCCCGTGTTATAATGCGGCTTCTTTTATATCCCAAGCGATTGAGTCCGTATTGGCTCAATCGTTTGGGGATTGGGAGATGATTATTGTGGATGATTGTTCTAGTGATGATTCACTCTCAATCATTCAAAAGTATGCGAGAATAGATTCCCGTATTCGATATTTACGGACGGATAAACCATCCGGTTCGCCTACGTTACCCCGTAATATGGGAATAAAGGAAGCGAAAGGACGGTATATTGCTTTCTTGGATAGCGATGATATATGGTTACCGAATAAGCTAAGCGATCAGTTAAAAGTCTTTGAGAAATCTGAGGTCGCTATTGTTTTCTCTAACTATGAGAAAGTAAGTCTAGGCGGAGAGCGATGCGGGCGTGAGGTAATAGCTCCTTGTGAGGTTGATTATCCTTTGTTATTGAAAGGGAATTGTATAGGATGCTTGACAGCCATGTATGATTCAGCCTTGACGGGAAAGATATTTTTCAAGGAAATTGGGCATGAGGATTATGTATGTTGGCTTTCTATCTTAAAGCAAGGGTATAAAGCGCAGAACACAAATACGGTGACGGCTCTTTACCGAGTTAGTGACCATTCGGTCTCTTCGAATAAATTAAAAGCCATGCGTTGGCAGTGGAACATTTTGAGAAATGAGATGGATTTGCCGGTGTATAAGGCTGTTTATTATTTTATTCATTATGCGATTAGAGCTTTTGCTAAGGCTATGAGGTGATCTTACTCAGTGAAATATTTGTATGCCTTAGATATAGTGCTTACTCATAGACAAACTGTCTTGTAAAATAGAGGGCGATATTCTACTTCCAGCTTATGGAAAGTAAAATATCGCCCTCTATTAGTGTAGAAAAAATTGAGTATTTCATAGAATGAAAACTATAATCGGAGACTTGTTCCGGAAAAAAGTTCTATCTTTGTTCAACAACAGGTGTGGTAAGAAAAAAGGTTATGACGACTATGCGTAAATTACCGATAGGAATACAGAGTTTCGAAAATATTCGGAATGAGAACTATTTATATGTGGATAAGACTGCCTTGATTTACCAATTGGTGACGAAAGGTAAGCCTTACTTTCTGAGTCGTCCTCGCCGTTTTGGGAAAAGTTTATTGATATCTACGTTAGAAGCGCTATGGTTTTCTGAACTTTATAACTCCTTTTTATTCATCTATATCTGATGAGGAAAGAGGCGTACGCTGAAAAACTGGAGGCTAAATGCGAGGGGAAAGATTAGGAGCGTCTTTTATGTCAAACCCCATTCGTATGTAAGTGAGTTTGAGTATATTTGTGTTGACTTTAAATGTAAATAGATTATATGGAAAAACAAAAACAACAACCCCAGCGGTTGCAATCATTGGATGCCCTTAGGGGTTTTGACATGCTCTTTATTATGGGCGGTGCTTCTTTATTTGTCGCTTTGGCGACATTGTTTCCGAATCCTTTTTTTCAGGCGATAGCCGGGCAGATGGAACATGTGGAATGGAACGGATTGGCGCATCACGACACGATCTTCCCACTGTTCCTTTTTATTGCGGGTATCTCGTTTCCGTTCTCACTAGAGAAGCAACGAGGAAAAGGTATGACGGAAGGGGCGATTTATAAGAAGATCGTCCGTCGGGGGATTACCTTGGTTTTCTTGGGATTGGTATATAACGGGTTATTGTCGTTTGAATTTGACCACCTGCGTTGCGCAAGCGTGCTGGCGCGTATCGGGTTGGGATGGATGTTCGCGGCCTTGTTGTTTGTCCGTTTCGGTTGGAAAGCGCGTGCAGGGATAACGGTTCTTATCTTGGTTGGCTATTGGCTGGCGATGGCTTTTGTGCCTGTGCCGGACGCCGGTGGAGCGGGGCCGTTCACGCTCGAGGGAAACTTGGTAGGGTATATTGACCGCCTGTTTCTTCCCGGACGTTTGCACGAGACTGTTTTTGATCCGGAGGGTTTATTCTCCACCGTTCCCGCAATTGCCACGGCAATGTTGGGTATGTTCACCGGTGAATGGATTAAGTTACGGAAAGAGGGGCTGACCGACCGAAAGAAAGTGCTTTGTTTAGTAGGAGCGGGAGCTGTATTGTTGATCGTCGGCTTGTTATGGAGCTTGGTCTTCCCTATCAATAAGAAGCTATGGACAAGCTCTTTTGTCTGTGTGGTAGGTGCTTATTCCGTTTGGATGTTTGCTTTGTTCTTCTATATCATAGATGTATTGGGGTGGCGTAAATGGACCTTGTTTTTTACCGTGATCGGCATGAACTCTATTACGATCTATTTGGCACAGCGTTTCATCCGTTTCTCCTATACTTCCGAGGCTATATTCGGAGGGTTGGCGAAATTGATGCCCGAGACCGCCCAGCCTTTGGTTAGCGCTATCGCATATATCGCTGTTTGTTGGGGATTCTTGTATTTCTTATATCGCCAACGTATTTTCTTGAAAGTATAATAGACGGATGGAGAAGAAGAAATTAAATCGGTTGGAGTCATTGGACGTACTCCGTGGCTTCGACCTTTTTTGCTTAGTGGTGTTGGAGATGGTGTTGCATCCGCTGGCCCATGCGATCGATATGCCTTGGTTTAATTCTTTTATGTGGGGATTCTCGCATGTGGAATGGGAGGGATTCTCTACGTGGGATCTCGTGATGCCCTTATTTTTATTCATGGCGGGAGTTTCCATGCCTTTCTCTTTGTCTCGTTATAAGGATATGCCCGATAAGATGGCGGTATATCGGCGGATCGGGAAACGGGTGCTACTGCTTTGGGTCTTCGGTATGATGTGCCAAGGTAATTTATTGGCTTTGGACCCGGATCGGGTTTATCTGTATTCAAATACTTTGCAGTCGATCGCTATGGGGTATTTGATTGCTTCCTTGTTATTCTTGCATGTAAGGATACGGGTACAGATCGGTATAGCGGCATCTCTTTTATTAATCTTTTGGGGAGCGATGGAGTTTATTACGGTCGGTAACTATGGGGGAGGTTCGTACACACCGGATAGTAATTTGGCCGAATGGATCGACCGCACCGTACTGGGACGTCTCCGGGATGGGGCGACGGTGGAGAACGGGGAGGTGATATTCGCTACTTGGTATCGTTATACATGGATACTGAGCAGCTTGAATTTCGGGGTAACCGTGTTGACTGGGTTGTTCGCCGGATATATCCTAAAGAACAAATTATATTCCGAGCGGCTCAAATTACGGATGTTATTCGGTATTGGTCTGGGTATGGTTATCGCCGGATGGCTTTGGGGTATCGAGCTTCCTGTTATTAAGAAACTGTGGACCAGTTCGATGGTATTGGTGAGCAGTGGGTACTGTTTCTTGCTTATGGGGTTGTTCTATTATTGGATCGACTATAAAGGGCATCGAAAGTATACGACTTGGCTGAAAGTGTATGGCATGAATTCAATACTGGCTTATATGCTTACTAACGTGGTAAGTTTTAGGTGTATCGGCGAATCCTTGTTTTTCGGAACCCAGCAATATTTAGGAAATTATTATCCGGTGCTCATTGCCATGTGCAATGTATCGGTAATTTATGTACTTTTGTATGCGTTTTATAAACATAATATTTTCCTTAAAGTATAGAAACAAGAAAACTTAGATCGAAGAAAGATGGAATCAATCAAACAAATATACCGGATGGGTCATGGCCCTTCAAGCAGTCATACTATGGGGCCGATGCGTGCGGCACAAATGTTCTTGGAACGTAACCGGGGCGCTGTTCGTTTTAACGTAACCTTATATGGTAGTCTGGCGGCTACGGGAAAAGGCCATATGACGGACGCAGCTATTCTTGAGGTATTACAGCCGGTCGCGAAGACAAATATTACTTGGGAACCCAAGACTTTCTTGCCGTTCCACCCGAACGGGATGTTGTTCGAGTCGTATAATGAGAGTGGCGAGGAGCTGGATACGTGGACCGTATATAGTATCGGCGGGGGAACCTTGGCGAACGAGTCTTTCAATGAGTTGAGGACGGAGCAAGTATACGATATGCATACGATCAAGGAGATACAGGCTTGGTGTGAGAAGACTGGCCATTCCTATTGGGAATATGTCGAGCAGCACGAAGGCCCTTCTATCTGGGATTATCTGGCTGAGGTATGGGAAGTGATGCAGGATGCGGTTCGTCGTGGCCTGGAAGCGGAAGGCATCTTGCCGGGAGGTTTGGGCATTCGTCGTAAGGCTTCCGATTATATGATCCGTGCGAAAGGCTATGGCAGCAGTATCAAGAGCCGGGGAATGGTGTATGCCTATGCCTTGGCGGTGTCTGAGGAGAACGCGTGCGGTGGGAAGATCGTGACCGCTCCGACTTGTGGTTCTTGCGGTGTAATGCCTGCGGTCCTTTATCACTTGAAGGAGACGCGTGAGTTCCGTGATTCCCGTATATTGCGTGCGTTGGCTACGGCAGGCTTGTTTGGAAATGTGGTGCGTACGAATGCCTCCGTATCGGGGGCAGAGGTAGGTTGCCAAGGTGAGGTTGGCGTGGCTTGCGCTATGGCTGCCGCTGCCGCCAGTCAGTTGTTTGGTGGTACGCCCGCGCAGATCGAGTATGCCGCCGAGATGGGATTGGAGCATCACTTGGGATTGACTTGCGATCCTGTTTGTGGCTTGGTACAAATCCCTTGTATCGAGCGAAACGCTTTTGCCGCCGCCCGTGCACTTGACGCGAATACGTTCTCGAACTTCTCCGACGGAAAACACCGGGTAAGTTTTGATCAGGTGGTTGAGGTGATGCGCCAGACAGGTAATGATTTGCCCAGTCTTTATAAGGAGACCTCGGAAGGTGGTTTGGCGAAGAACATGGAGAACTCGAATAATTAAAAGATACTATTTGATTTACTAATAAATAATCTACTATTGATGATAAACGGAAAGAAAAGCCTGTTTTACACAGTATTGATGGCCGGTGCCTTGATGTCCTGCGGGGGTCCTAAACAGGCTCCAAGCGAAGAGGTAGCGAAGAGTGGTAATCCTGTATTCGAGGGTTGGTACGCCGATCCGGAGGGAATTATTTACGGGGATACCTATTGGATTTACCCGACTACGAGTGATTTATATGAGAAGCAAACCTTCTTCGATTGCTTCTCTTCTAAGGATTTGGTGAATTGGACCAAGCATACCGCCATTCTTGATACGGCTGAGGTGAAATGGGCGAAGATCGCTATGTGGGCTCCTTCGGTAATCAACAAGGACGGTAAGTATTATCTTTTCTTTGGGGCGAATGACGTGCACGAGGGAGAGATCGGAGGCATCGGTGTTGCCGTGAGCGATCGTCCGGAAGGGCCTTATAAGGATTTGCTGGGTAAGCCGCTGATCAACGAGATCGTGAACGGGGCGCAGCCGATCGACCAGTTTGTTTTCCACGACGCTGACAATGATGAGTATTATATGTATTACGGTGGTTGGAAGCACTGCAACATGGTACGCTTGAATAAAGACTTTACCGGACTTATACCGTTCGAGGACGGAACGATTTATAAAGAGGTAACTCCCAAGGATTATGTGGAAGGCCCGTTTATGTTTAAGAAGAATGGTAAATATTACTTCATGTGGAGTGAGGGTGGTTGGACCGGACCGGATTACAAGGTCGCTTACGCCATCTCCGATTCTCCTTTTGGCCCGTTCAATCGTATCGGGGAGGTCTTGCGGCAAAATTTCGATATCGCCAACGGAGCGGGTCACCACTCGATCATGCATGTGCCGAATTCGGAAGATTACTACATCGTGTACCATCGCCGGCCGGCCGGGGTCAAGACACGTGACCACCGGGAGACTTGTATTGAGAAGATGACGTTTAACGAGGAGGGATTGATCAATCCTGTGGAGATTACGACCGAAGGAGTTGAGGCTCGCACGATCCAATAATTATTTAAGAAGGATTACATAGCAAGAAAACTTAGGTTTTACTTGCTATGTAATTTTTTTATACTACTTTTGACGCATATGTCAAACTATAATGACAAACGATAGTGACAAAACAAAAAATAACATTTAATTATGGAAGCGAAAGACATGAATGAGATGGAGCCTCGCATCATAGAAGCGGCGAAGCGAGTGTTTGTCCGAAAGGGGTACGAGGCGGCTACCATGAGTGACGTGGCGGCAGAAGTGGGTATTGGCAGGACGGCCTTACATTATTATTATAGGACGAAAGAGATTCTGTTCGACGCTATTTTCGGGCAATTGCTTTCTTCATTGTTGCCGAACATCGATCGGGTTTTGGATGAGAAGAGTACGATGCTGGAGAAAATGCCGGTGATCGTTGATCTGTATATGGGAATTGTTCGTGCGAACCCGATGTTTCCGAGTTTTGTGGTGGGCGAGTTAAACAGAGATCCGGAACGTTTATTCCAGACCGTGCTGAGAGACCCGAGAAAAATACAGCCCATCTTGCGTCTTCGTCGTCAGATAGAGGAGGAGATGGACAAGGGGCTTCTACGGAAGATGCCGGTCATAGATTTAGTTTCGACCTTGGTGAGCCTAGTGGTCTTCCCGTTGTTGATCCGCAAGCCACTAGCGGCGGCTTTTTTGGATAACGATATGGGGCGGTTTGAGGAATATATGGATAGGCGCAGGGATTTGATCGTCGAGGTAATAACCCAGCTGATGGTCCCGGATGCCAGATGATGGATTTGTTCAATTTAATAAACATATCATAGAGTATATGAGAGGTGTATATGTATTATTGTTAATTAGCCTGTTTGGGTATGCCGGGAGGGTTGGCGGACAGGAATCGGTCACGATCACGCAATGTTACGAATGGGCGAGGGCGAATTATCCGCAGATTCATCAAATGGGTTTGATCGATCAGACGGAGCGTTATAGCTTGAGTAATGTGGGCAAGGCTTGGCTTCCCCAGCTCTCGGTAAGCGGTAAGGCAAGCTATCAGAGCGACGTGACGAAGTTGCCTTTCGATGGCGATAAGATTTCCTCGCTTCTTCCCGGCTTTGAGATCCCGAGCTTGAGCAAGGATCAGTATCAAGTCGTGGCGCAGGTGGACCAGACGATTTGGGACGGCGGTAGCACCCGTTCGGCCCGTGCCTTGACTCGTGCCGAGGCGATCGCCAACCGGGAGCAATTGGAAAGTGAGTTGTATGCGCTGAACGACCGGGTGAATCAAATCTACTTCGGTTGCCTGCTGCAAGACGAGTTGATACGTCAGAACGCTTTGCTCCAAAAGGAGTTGCAGGTCAATATCGAGCGTATCGAGGCGATGATGGAGAATGGCGTGGCGAATCAATCGGATCTGGAAAGTATGGAAGTGGAACTGCTGAATGCCCGCCAAAATGAGATTGAGCTAAAAGCGTCTCGTACGGTATATCGGCAGATGTTGGCGACCTTTATCAATAAACCGCTGACGGATCAAGTCGTCTTGAAGACTCCGGAGTCACCCGAGCGTTCATTGTTCACGCAAATCAACCGTCCGGAATTACGGGCCTTGGATGCTAAGAGCGAATGGATCGAGACGCAAAACAAGCAGGTAACGGCGGGCTTGATGCCTCGTATCGGAGCTTTCGTACAAGGTGGTTACGGCCGGCCGGGCTTGAATATGCTGGAGGATAGTTTCGAGCCTTATTATGTGGCCGGTGTCCGTCTTTCTTGGAATCTGGGGAAGTTGTACACGCTGAAGAACGACCGGAGGAAGATCGAGGTAAGCCGTCGCCAGATTGATGTGCAACGGGAGACCTTCTTATTCAATACCCGCCTGCAACTTTTGCAGCAAAACACGGAGATAAAGAAAATGACGGACCTGATGCGTGCCGATGACGATATCATCCGTCTGAGAACAAGCATCAAGCAGGCGGCGGAGGTGAAGCTGGAGAATGGCGTGATTTCCGTCACGGACCTAATCCGGGAGATCAACGCCGAGGACATGGCCCGGCAAACCGCCGCGGCGCATCGTGTACAGCGCTTGATGACCATTTATAATTATATGTATACAACGAATTAAATAGAGTATGACAAATACAATTGATTTATGAGACATTTGATTTTTATCAGCTTATGCAGCCTTCTATGGACGGCTTGCGGTAATACAGACAATGATTTTGACGCTTCCGGTACCTTTGAGGCAACCGAGATCTTGGTATCTTCGGAAGCCAACGGAAAGATCATGGAATTGAATATCGAGGAGGGCGATCGCTTGGATGCCGGCGCCATCGTGGGTTACGTGGATAGCACCCAGCTTTTTCTGCGGAAGATGCAACTCTCTGCCAGCCTTCGCTCGGTAGATATTCGCAAGCCGGATATCCGTAAGCAGATCGCTGTCTTGGAACAACAAATCGCCACGGCTAAGACCGAGCAACAGCGACAGGAAAACTTGGTGCGTGCGAAAGCGGGTAACCAAAAGCAACTAGACGATATCGTGAATAACATCAAATATCTCCAGAAACAACTGGATGCCCAATACTCCTCCTTAAGCAAGACGACGGGAGGTGCCGACGCCGAGGCGGAGGGCCTGCAATACCAGATCATGCAATTGGATGATCAACTGATGAAAAGCCGTATCCTCAATCCCCAGACCGGTACGGTATTGGTGAAATACGCCGAACCGGGAGAGGTGACGGCGGCAGGCAAACCGCTTTACAAGATCGCCGATACGGACTTGCTTTATCTCCGTGCCTATGTGACGGCGGATCAGTTATCCCACCTGAAACTAGGGCAATCTCTCAAGGTCTTCGCCGACTATGGGAATGATCGCCGGGAATACCCCGGTACGATCACGTGGATCTCCGATAAATCCGAGTTTACCCCGAAAGGTATCCAGACGAAGGACGAACGGGCTAATTTGGTATATGCCATCAAGATCGCCGTCCGCAACGATGGTTATCTGAAGATCGGGCAATATGGGGAAACTTCTTTTAATGAATAATGAATAATTAATAATGGATAATGGAATTTATATAGATCATATTTCGAAGAGGTATGATGGGGTGGAGGCCCTGCGGGATCTGTCGCTGGAGATCGGCTCTGGTGAGTTGTTCGGGCTGATCGGTCCGGATGGGGCGGGAAAGACCACCCTGTTCCGTATCCTGACCACGTTGTTGCTGGCCGATAGCGGTACCGCCTCTGTCTGCGGCTTGGACGTGGTGAAAGACTTGAAGGAGATCCGTCGGCGGGTAGGATATATGCCCGGCCGCTTCTCGCTCTACCAAGACCTGACAGTAGAGGAGAACTTGAACTTCTTCGCTACGGTCTTCAATACGACGATCGAGGAGAACTACGATCTGGTACGGGATATCTATAGTCAGATAGAGCCGTTCAAGCATCGGCGGGCGGGGAAGCTGTCCGGTGGTATGAAGCAGAAGCTGGCTTTGAGTTGCGCCTTGATCCATCGTCCGGATGTCTTGTTCTTGGATGAGCCTACGACGGGGGTCGATCCTGTCTCCCGCTCTGAGTTCTGGGATATGCTGGATCGTCTGAAACGGCAAGGCATTACGATACTTGTCTCTACGCCTTATATGGATGAGGCCTCCCGTTGCGACCGTATCGCTTTGGTGCGTTCTGGGGAATGCCTGTCTATCGATACGCCGGTAGGTATCCGTACCTCATTCGATAGGCGGCTATACGCGGTGCGATGTGCGTCGATGTATAAGTTGTTGGGAGACTTGCGGGAGTTCCCGGATACAAACTCGTGTTTCGCTTTTGGAGATGCTCATCATCTTACGTTGAGGAGGGATGGGGAGGATGTCATGAGGCGATTACAGGAATATCTGAAAGGCAAAGGTTACGCGGACGTAAGCATCGAACGCCTTGAGCCAAGCGTTGAGGATTGTTTCATGGCCTTGTAAGAGAGGGGATGTGTCGCATTTCCCCAAGATTCGACCTCGCGTCGGGTGCGAAGTCGAATCTTGGAAAAATACGGGGCTCGCGTCAGGCGCGAGGTCGAATCGCGGAAAAATGCGAGGGCTCGCGTCGGGCGCGAGGTCGAATCTCGGGAAAATGCGGGGCTCGCGTCGGGCGCGAGGTCGAATCTCGGGGAAATGCGGGGCCTCGCATTGGGCGCGAGGTCGAATCTTGGGGAAATGCGGCATTGTAATTATGAAATAAGGATAAAAAATGAAAGCGATAGAAGTAAAACAACTGACCAAACGTTTCGGCACCTTCACCGCCGTCGATCATATCAGTTTCGAGGTGGAGCCGGGCGAGATATTCGGCTTCCTCGGGGCAAACGGGGCAGGGAAGACCACAGCCATGCGTATGCTCTGCGGCCTATCCATCCCGACATCCGGCGAGGCCCGGGTAGCCGGTTTCGATGTCTACCGGGAGAGCGAGTCCATCAAACGGAATATCGGATACATGAGCCAGAAATTCTCCCTATACGGCGATCTAAAGGTATGGGAGAATATCCGTCTTTTCGGCGGTATCTACGGCTTGTCTAAACGGCAGCTGTCCCAGAAAACGGATGAGTTGCTGGATATCCTCGGGCTGGAAAAGGAGCGGAATACCTTGGTCGATTCCCTGCCCTTGGGGTGGAAACAGAAGCTATCCTTCTCCGTGGCGATCATCCATGATCCCAAGATCGTTTTCTTGGATGAGCCTACCGGAGGCGTCGATCCCGTCACCCGCCGCCAGTTCTGGGAGTTGATCTATGAGGCCGCCGCCCGGGGGATTACGATCTTCGTCACCACCCATTATATGGATGAGGCGGAGTATTGTAACCGTGTCTCCATCATGGTAGACGGAAAGATCGAAGCGTTAGACAGTCCCTCCGCCTTGAAGCGGGATTTTAAGACAACGAATATGAACCAAGTCTTTCACGCCTTGGCTCGAAAAGCAACGAGAGGAGAATAAACGATGAAACAATTCATATCCTTTGTTAGAAAGGAGTTCTATCACATTTTCAGGGACGCACGCACGACAATGATCCTCTTGCTCATGCCCGTCATCCTGATCATCTTGTTCGGATATGCCATCACGACCGAGATCAAGCGTGTGCCGATCGCTATTTTCGACCAAAGCCGGGATGAGCTGACACTGAAGATGGCAGACCGCTTGAATGCCAGCGAGTATTTCGAGCTGTATACGACCGTCGATAGCTATGAGGATGCCGAGGCCTTGTTTCGGCAAGGAAAGGTACACGTCATAGTTGTCTTTCCCCCTCAATACGCTTCCACGGCCGATGCCCAAGTACAAGTCTTGGCGGACGCTACCGATCCGAACGAGGCCACGCAGCTAATCGCCTATTGCTCGGCGATCATCGCGGAACAGTTGAAAGGAGAGTCGGTGGTTGAGAGTAAAGCCGTGACCCCGGTTACCTCTTTGCTCTACAACCCTCAAATGAAAGGCGCCTACAACTTCGTGCCCGGCGTGATGGGTTTGATCTTGATCCTTATATGCGCCATGATGACCTCGATCGGCATCGTGAAAGAGAAGGAGATGGGAACGATGGAAGTCCTGCTGGTCTCCCCGTTGAAACCCATCTACATCATTCTGGCCAAGGCGATCCCATACCTATTGCTGAGTATGGTGAATATCGCTACGATCTTGCTGCTATCCTATTTCCTGCTGGACGTTCCGATAAAAGGCAGCCTGCTGTTGCTGGTTTCCGTGTCCATCCTGTACGCGATCGTATCCCTCTGTCTGGGCCTGCTGATCTCCACGGTAGCCGATACCCAGCAGGCGGCTATGTTGATCAGCGGTATCGCCTTGATGCTTCCGATCATGTTGTTGAGCGGCATGATGTTCCCGATAGAGAATATGCCGGATATCCTGCGATGGTTCTCCCATATCGTTCCGGCCAAATGGTATATCATCGCCGTGAAGGACGTGATGATCAAGGGGCTTCCCGCCGTGTCGATCTTGAAGGAGATCGGGATACTGTCGTTCATGGCGGTCGTGCTGGTATTCTTGAGTGTGAAACGTTTTAAAATACGATTATAAGCTATGTTACGATATTTGTTAGAGAAAGAGTTCAAGCAGATCCGTCGGGACCGGTTCATGCCGAAGATTATCTTCATCATCCCGATCATGCAGTTGATCATCTTGCCTTTCGCCGCTAATTTCGAGATGCGAAATATTAACCTTAGCATCGTGGACAACGATCATTCCGTCACCTCCATGCAATTGGTAGATAAGGTACTATCCTCCGGATATTTCCGCCTGACAGACCGGTCGGATCGTTACGACGAGGCGCTGACCTCGGTGGAGAGCAATGAGTCCGATATCATTCTGGAAATCCCCTTTGATTTCGAGCGGGACTTGGGGAAGGAGGGCAGGGCGGACGTGATGATCGCCGCTAACGCCGTGAACGGAACCAAGGGCGGCTTGGGTAGCTCCTACCTCTCCTCGATTATACAGGATTTCAATAGGGAGAAAGGCTTCGCCTCTATGGGATCGGGCAGGGGAGTGGCTTCGATTAACCTGTTCAATCCCCACTTGAGCTACAAGATCTATATGGTTCCCGGCATCATGGTATTCTTGCTGACGATTATCGGGGGATCGATCTCCGCCTTGAATATCGTGAGCGAGAAGGAGAAAGGGACGATCGAGCAGATAAACGTCTCGCCCGTACCCAAGTCCCTGTTCCTGCTGTCGAAGCTGATCCCTTTCTGGGTGATAGGCTTTGTCCTGCTGACGGTGGCGATCCTCATCGCTTGGCTAATCTACGGCTTGGTGCCAGAGGGGAGTTTCGGGGTGATCTATTTGTTTGCCGCCGTATATTTGATCGCTTTTACGGGATTTGGCTTGGCGATCTCCTCCTTCTCGTCCACACAGCAACAAGCGATGCTTACGGCGTTTTTCTTCTTGATCATTTTCGCCTTGCTAAGCGGATTGTTCACGCCGATCAGCAGTATGCCGGAATGGGCGCAGAAGATCACGCTGGCGAACCCGGTGCGTTATTTCGTGGAGGTGATGCGTATGGTCTATTTAAAGGGGAGCGGCTTTGCCGATTTACGGGGACATTTTGTGATTGTCTGTCTATTTGCTGTTTTTTTTAATCTGTTAGCGGTAATTAGTTATCGTAAAAAGGGGTAGTTCGGAAATAAATGTTTTCTTTGTATCCCGTTTACGGATTATAAACTAATACAGCGAAAAAACATGTCATTTATCATTGTCGTACTTTGTTTGGCCTTATTGATTGTCTTGATATCCTACTTTAAGGTGGATGCTTTCATCGCGTTTCTGATCTCCTCTATCTTGGCGGGCATCGCTTTGGGCATTCCGTTGGAGAAGCTGCCGGACTCGGTGAATAACGGTATCGGGAGTATCTTGGGTGGGTTGACGTTGATTATCGTATTAGGTGCTATGCTAGGCAAGTTGGTGGCCGAGAGCGGAGCGGCACAGAAGATCGCTTCCGTGATGGTGTCGCTTTTTGGTACTAAGCATATACAATGGGGGCTGATGGTGACAGGCTTTGTCGTGGGTATTCCGTTATTTTATGGGATCGGATTTGTGTTGTTGGTGCCATTGATCTTCTCGATCGTGTATAAATACAAGCTTCCGGCGGTCTATATCGGGTTGCCGATGTTGGCGGCGTTGTCCGTGACGCATGGATTCCTGCCCCCGCATCCGTCTCCGGTAGCCTTGGTGGTACAGTTCAACGCGAATATCGGCCTTACGCTGATCTACGGTTTATGTTTGGCGATTCCGGCTATCATTATCGCCGGGCCGGTGTTCGGCAGTCGGTTGAAACATATAAAATCCGGTCCGGTCACGTTGTTCGAGCAGAAAGAGGATAGCGGGAGATATAGCATGCCGGGCAAGGCGAATAGTTTTATCAGCGCTACGTTGCCTGTCTTTTTACTGATTATCGTGACGGTTATTCCTTATTGCTTTAAGGATATGGGCGAGATGGCGAGCGGGATAGTCTCTTTTATTGGTGCTCCTTCCATTGTAATGCTGATCGCCTTGTTGTTCGCTACATATACGCTGGGCATCCGGCAGGGACGTAGTATCAAGTCGGTTATGGCAGTCTATGGGGAGGCCGTGAAAGATATCTCTATGATCCTTTTGATCATCGCGGGTTCCGGTATCTTCAAGCAGATCATGGAGGATAGCGGGGTAAGCAATGAGCTGGCGACAAGCCTGGAGCAATTGCCCGTTCATCCGTTGATCTTGGGTTGGTTGATCTCTGCCGTGATCCGTTTGTGCGTGGGATCGGCTACGGTGGCGGCGTTGACAGCGGCGGGCGTGGTGATGCCTTTAGTTACGCAAACGGGTGCGAACCCGAACTTGATGGTTTTATCTTTAGGAGCGGGTAGCTTGATGTTCTCGCATGTCAACGATTCCGGCTTCTGGATGTTCAAGGAATATTTTAACCTAAGCATAAAGGATACGATCTGCTCATGGTCTATCATGGAGACGATCGTGTCGGTCGTAGGATTGATCGGGGTAATGATCTTAAATTTGATTGTATAACAAAAGAATGATTGAGCAATGAGAAAGAGATGGCTGCTTAGTATCGTTATTATGCTTTTCCCTTTCGTCGCCTCGTTTGCGGCGGACCCGGAGGAAGGTACTTATCCAACGGTCGGGAGGCTTTTTCATATAGCACGAAGCGTGAATAAGAACTTGGTTTGTTACGATGTGAATCTGAGGGATGGTAAGCTGGATACACATGATCCCTTGAACGTTTATTGGGTCAATCGGGAAAAGCATCCGGGGGAAACCAATGGCTTGAGCTATATCCAACGGAAAATGGCTTATGGGTATAAACTGATCTCGGCGAGTGATAATGCTTGTGTATGCTCATTGACCGCTTATCCCTCCCGCCAGTTGACGATTACCAAACGTGATTCCCGCTATGTATGCTACATAACGATCAACAACCAACAGGCGATTCTCCAATCCCTCTACGTTAAAGCCAGCTCCAAGAATCCTTTAAGCGTCGAGTATGTAGAGCTACAAGGAATCTCTGTCGCCACGAATCAACCGGTAACGGAAAGAGTCAGGAAATAGATCAATATATTTTTTTACTAACATATAAATGAAAGAAATTATGAGCATGATTAACGCAGATGAGAATTTTGAGAAATTAGGGTTGACCTTACCTCCCGCACCGGCTCCGGCCGGGGTTTACAAGCCTTGTGTGATAGATGGCAAATACCTGTATCTTTCCGGTCACGGGCCTGTGCGGAATGATAAGTCCTTGATCATCGGACGTATCGGTAAGGACTTGACGATGGATGAAGGCAAACTCGCCGCCCAGCAAGTAGGACTTACCATGTTGGCGACCATCCAGGCGAACCTTGGTAGCTTCAACAAGATAAAGAGAGTGATCAAGGTATTGGGTATGGTAAATTGTACGCCCGATTTCGGAAAGCATCCTTATGTGATCAATGGCTGTAGCGAGTTGTTCGCCGCCGTATGGGGGCCGGATAACGGTGTAGGTACCCGTAGCGCCGTAGGATTCGGTTCTCTTCCCGATAATATTCCTGTAGAGATAGAGGCTTTGTTCGAATTATACGAATAAGCCATGGACGATTGGTACGTCATAAGTAATGTAGACCGGATAGACTCGCCAGCCTTGGCGTTCTATCCGGATCGTATTTCCGGCAATATCGAGTTGGCCAAGAGGATCATAGGCGATACGAACCGGCTTCGTCCGCACGTGAAGACGAATAAGGCGGCTGAGGTATCCCGCATGCTGCTGGATGCCGGAATCCGGAAGTTCAAGTGCGCTACGATTGCCGAGGCCGAGATGCTGGGGCATATTAATGCCCCCGATGTATTATTAGCCTATCAGCCGGTAGGCCCGAAGATTTCCCGCTTATTAGATTTGATAAAGGCATATCCCGCCACCCATTACTCCTGCTTGGTAGACCAAGCGGAGAATGCCCGTGCGATCTCGGCTCTTTGCGAGGCCGGGAATATCACCTTGGATGTCTTTATCGATCTGAACGTGGGAATGAATCGTACCGGAGTCCTCCCGGAGAGAGCGGAGGCGCTGGTGGATGCCATCCTGCCGCTGAAGTCTCTGCAGATTATCGGGTTGCATGGCTACGACGGACATATACATGACGCGGAGCTATCGGTACGTTGCCAAGGTGCGGATGCAGCGTACGCCTTGACCGAACGTGTGTTCCGGGAGATATCCCGCAAGTTTGCCTATCCATTGGTAAAGGTGATGGGAGGTACTCCTACATTCCCGATGTACGCGAAGCGGAAGGATTGCGAATGCAGTCCCGGCACGTTTGTGTTCTGGGATTGGGGGTATGGAAACGCTTATCCGGATATGCCGTTCAAGGTAGCTGCCTTATTGATAACTCGGGTCATTTCCGTGCTGGATGAGCATCATGTTTGCGTAGATCTTGGTTACAAGGCGGTAGCCTCGGAAAGTCCTTTGCCCCGTGTGTTTTTCTTGAACCATCCGGAGGCGAAACCTATCTCCCAGAGCGAGGAGCATCTGGTCTTGGAAGTCCCGGACAGTCGGCTCTATCCATTAGGTTCCGTATTCTATGGCATTCCCGTTCATATTTGTCCTACGGTCGCTTTATACGACAAGGCTTATGTGATCCGGGATCGTGAGGCGATCGGCGAATGGCCTATCATTGCCCGTTCACGTCGCATCACCTATTAACGGTAATCAAATTTTCAATTATCAATTATCAACTCTCAATTAATAAAATGAATAAGCCATTTATTATCGACGCTCATCTCGACCTTAGCATGAACGCTTTGGAGTGGAACCGGGATTTGCGTCAACCCCTAAAGGAAATAAACCGGAGAGAAATCGGTATGACCGATAAGCCCGACCGTGGAAACGCCACTATATCGTTTGAGGAACTGCGTAAAGGAAACGTCGGGTTGGTAGTCGCCACCCAGATCGGTCGCTATGTAGGGCCGGATAATCCACTTCCCGGTTGGCATTCCCCGGAACAAGCTTGGGCGCAGACCCAAGGCCAACTTGCTTGGTATAAGGCGATGGAAGAGGAGGGCCAGATGGTCATGATCCGGGATAAGAAGGCCTTGGATACGCATCTGGCTCTTTGGAAAGACGGTGAACCCGCCGACAAGAAGCCGATCGGTTATGTATTAAGTATCGAGGGAGCCGACTCGTTCATCACGGTGAATCATATGGAAAGGGCGTATGCTTATGGCTTGAGGGCGGTTGGCCCGGCACATTACGGCCCCGGAAGATATGCCAACGGTACGGATTCTACCGGTCATCTGAATGCCATGGGGAAAGAGTTGTTGCGTACCATGGATCGCTTGGGTATGATTCTTGACGTGACCCATTTATGTGATGAGGCTTTCTGGGATGCGTTGGATTTGTATAAGGGACCGATTTGGGCGAGCCATAACAACTGTCGGGCCTTCGTAGATCACAACCGCCAGTTTAGCGACGAGATGATCAAGGCGTTGATAGAGCGTGGCGCCGTGATCGGTATTGCCCTAGACGCTTGGATGATGGTACCGAACTGGGTGCGAGGCGAGTCTACTCCAAGAGGCATGAACTGTGGAATGGAGATTATGGCGAACAATATCGATCATGTCTGCCAATTGGCCGGAAACGCGAACCATGTGGCTATCGGCAGTGATCTGGATGGTGCTTTCGGTACGGAGCAATGCCCGTATGACCTAATAACGATCGCCGATCTCCAAAAGATATTCCCGATCCTTCAATACCGTGGCTTTACGGACGATGCTATCAACCGTATCGCCTCTGGTAACTGGATTGAGTTCTTACGGAAGCATTTACCGGAATAAGTTACTGCAATCCGGGTTGCAGTGCTACCGCGATGCGGATGCAGTGTTACTGCAACCCGGATTGCAGCGTCACTGCATCCGCATCGCGGTAAAAAGACAAACAAGGTGAGTCTATTTTATATCTGCAATACCAAGACGAACCGGCATCCCTTCTTATATTCCTTATCGATAGATAGGGTTCCGTTTAATTTACTAGCCATCAGTGCGCAGATGGGTAATCCCAAACCATCGCCTTGCGCTAGATCCTTCGCCTCATTGAATGGCTTGAATAAGTTCTCTTTTAGATCATCCGGTATGCCTGTACCATTATCGGTAATGATAAATTGGCAAACATGAGCGCCTTTCCGTTTAAATTCCAGACGGATGTTACCGCTGGAAGTATATAATGCGGCATTCTTTAACAAATGTAATAAGACTTGCTCCAGATGCTCGGCGTTCGTCTTAATCTCCAATTGGGGCACGTCTGTTACGAGATTGACCTCCGGTTGAATATCCCCTTTAACCTTCTCCACGATTTTCTTACTGAAGTTTCCTACATTAAAAGAACTAACCTCATACGGTTCCATCAACGTATTCTCCAAGGAGGAAAGCTCTTGGATATGAACCGTAAACTGTTTCAAAGCCTCTACCCGTGTCCATACATCCTCGGCCTGCTTCGGAGCTACCGCCTGTAATTCTTTGGCGGATGCGCTAAGCTTGTTCAAGGTAGGCTCCATCTGAACCGATATGTTTTGGATGAATTGGGCTTGTTGTTCGCTATGCTCGTTTGTCGTCTGGATGATTTTCTTTAATTTCTTGTTCAGCACAATAAAGCGTAATAGAAGGAATCCCAAGAAAAGCAAGGCGGCTATCAGGATTACCACGAATGTGATAAGTCCGACAATCATATATTGCTTAACAGACAATTTATCGTCTTTCTCCTGTATTGTCTGTAGGCTCTGATCGTATTTTTGCTGTAATGCCCCTAGTTTATCCTCTGCCGTAAGAGCCTTTACGGAATCCGTCCATACGATGTATTTGTCGTAGGTACGTTCCATCAGTGGGGCGTTGTTTGCCTTACGAGCGATAGAGATCAGGTTCCGGTAGCAATCGTTCACCTTCTCGTATTCTTTTTTCTCCTTATACTGGTTGATCAGTTTCTGGAAAGCAGCATCCCCCTGCTCGTTTTGCCCGAACGTATAATAATAACCTGCTTGGGTATATAATAAATTGTTCGATAACTTCTCATCGCCCGCTTGGCTGGCCAGATTATCTAATGTATTGAGTTGAACTTGCGCTTGGGCGGCGTTCTTTAGCTTAATATACATTTCCAACCGCTCTTTCGTTACTTGGAAGCGTTGCTCATAGAGCGATTTCTGCAACTTCTGTTCCTCGGTTAAGATGAATTGGTTCATCTGGCGGCAAAGATCGAATGCCTCTTGGTAATAATTCTCGCGATAATATAGATAAGCCGCCTGCGTACCGGCATCGATCGCCTGTTTGTAATCACCTTTTTGGGATAAGCTCTTGTAAGCTTGTAAAAAAAGATAACGAGCTTTGGTGTAGTCTTTTTTTTCCAGGCTGCTTTGTGCCTGTGTCATAAATTGATTCGTCGTGTTTTGCGCCTGTGTGACAGGGTAGAAACAAAGCATAAAAGATAGTAAAAGATAAATGACCCTCATAACTTAAATTTTTTTGAAGTAAAAATATGTATTTACTGGGATTCATACAAAATATATCAGGGGAAAAATAATAGATATTTTATTTTAAGATACGATTTGTGTGTCAATATTCATATTTATTTTGTCAATTCTGAAAGTTCCGAACAAGTGGAATGTGCTATCTTTATCACATTTATTAACCTTAAGAATTGTGTTTATGAGTATATCCGTATTAACAAAAGGCATGTCGTGTCTATTCTTTTGTTTTTGTGTTTGTTGTATGAATGCGCAAGTAAGAAACACTGATCCTGTACGTCACTTGAGGATATCCGGTTATTTGGGGCAACGGATCGACGCTTGTATCGAGTATCGAGTGAAAGCTCAAGATGTGGATCATTTGGTGGAACCTTTCCGGCATAAGGAAGAGACCTCGCGCTGGCAATCGGAATTTTGGGGAAAATGGATACAAGGGGCGATCGCCTCATACCGTTATGATAAAGATCCTGAGTTGTACAAGATTATTAAGAATGGAGCGGAATTGTTGATGGAAACCCAATTGCCAAATGGATATATCGGTAACTATTCCGAGGAAGCACAGTTGAACCAGTGGGATATATGGGGGCGAAAATACACGGCTTTAGGTTTGATCGCTTATTATGACTTATCCGGGGATCGAAAAGCTTTGGATGCCGCCTGCCGGGTGATCGACCATTTGATGACGCAGGTGGGACCCGGAAAAGTGAATATCGTGACGACCGGTAATTATATAGGAATGCCAAGCTCTTCGGTACTTGAGCCGGTGATGTATCTGTATAATCGTACCCGGCAAGATAAATATCTGGATTTTGCCAAGTACATCGTAAAGCAATGGGAGACTCCGGAAGGCCCTCGATTGATTAGTAAGGCGATTGCGGATATTCCTGTCGCCGGACGTTTCCCGCATCCAAAGGTTTGGTTCTCTCCGGAGAATGGACAAAAAGCATATGAGATGATGTCTTGTTATGAGGGCTTGTTGGAACTTTACAAGGTCACTAAGAATCCATTATATTTATCTGTGGTGGAGAAAACGATGAATCATATAATCAATGAGGAAATCAATGTGGCCGGTTCTGGTAGTGCATTCGAGTGCTGGTATGGAGGCAAGGCGTTACAGACTTATCCTACTTATCATACGATGGAGACTTGTGTGACGTTCACGTGGATGCAGATTTGTGACAGGATGCTCGGACTAACCGGAAATTCCTTATATGCGGACCAGATCGAGAAGGCTATGTATAACGCTTTACTAGCCTCGCTGAAAGCGGATGCCTCTCAAATAGCGAAATACAGTCCGTTGGAGGGCTGGCGGCATGAAGGAGAGGAGCAATGCGGTATGCATATCAATTGTTGCAATGCGAATGGACCTCGTGCTTTCGCGATGATTCCGCAATTCGCTTATCAGGTAAACGGCAGACGTATCGATGTCAACCTATATGCGGCTTCGAGCGTGGAGGTAGAGTTGGATAAAAAGACGAGGGTGTCGATGACGCAGGAGACGGACTACCCGATAGATGGGCAAGTCCGGATTGTGGTGGAACCGGAGAAGACGAGTGATTTTACGATCGCCTTGCGTATCCCGGCGTGGAGTGAGCGAACTGTGGTGTCTGTCAATGGTGAGCCTTTAACGGATCTGTTGGCTGGAGCATACCTACCGATTCATAGGACTTGGGAGAAAGGGGATGAGATTACGGTGGAGTTGGATATGCGGGCTCGCTTGGTGGAGCTGAACGAGGCTCAAGCGATCGTAAGAGGCCCTTTGGTGCTGGCTAGAGATAGCCGCTTTAAGGATGGAGATGTGGATGAGGCTTCCGTGATCGTCAGCAAGGATGGTTATGTGGAATTAACTCCGGTACAAGCCCCCGATTTCGCTTGGATGGCTTTTACCGTTCCTATGGTTTTAGGAACGGATTTGGAAGGAAACGGCAAGGCTCGCCCGATTCATCTGTGCGATTTCGCATCAGCTGGTAATACGTGGAATCAGGCAGAACGTTATAGAGTGTGGCTACCAAAAACATGGAATGTCATGCGTACGCCTTATAAACCTTATTGAGCGGTTCACTCCAGCTCAATGCGTCCGATCCCTGAACTCCGAGGGTGTAACCCCTTCTTTCTTCTTGAAGAATGTGGAGAATTGGCCGGCATTCTCGAAATGTAGGCTATAGGCGATCTCGGAGATCGTCAAAAGGGTACTAGTCAGAAGCTCTTTCGCACGAAGGAGCTTCTGTTGTAATTGATATTGGGCGGGGGAGACGCCGGTGTATTCCTTAAACATCCGGCGAAACCATGAATAACCTAAACCAAGATGGGCAGCGATCTCTTCCGGGCTTAATGGGTCCTCGATGTTCTCCTTCATTAATATACGTGCCTCGTTGATTTTATCTACGACATAGGTGTTCGTGAAGGAGTTGTTCTTTTCCTTATAATATACGGAGCCTAATATATGAAGCACGATACTGGAGATCATCTGTTGGTAACCGGATTTCTCCTCCGAGGCGAACTTCAGTATATCCTCATAAAGTCCGACGATCGTAGCGCTCAGCCCGATCCGGTGTAGCGGCTCTTCCTTGGTAAAGAATTTCTTCTCCACACGTTTATCGATATGAATGCCCCGGAAACCTACCCAATACTCATCCCATCCCGTTTCCCGGTCCGGATAATAACTATGCCATTCCCCGGGGAAAAGGAGGATCATCGTCCCTGCGTTTATCTTTTGCGATTTACAAGACTGGGAGGAAAAGTACCCGCTACCTTTCGTTATATATACCAATTGATACTCATTCAGGATGCGTCCGGTCTGAGGCTTGAAATTATACTTCTCCGGATGCCGGGAAAGCGGATAGGCGCAACCCGGCGGGATGAATTGATATCCGACCGTCGTGACGACGATTCCCCATTCCTCATCCGTAGCGCTGATCGTCAAGTAACGTAGTAAATCATTCCGCAGTTCGTTCATGTCAGATTTGAAAGGTTTAAAATCATTTTCGTAAGCAAATATAGCAATAATGCTTCTACTTTTGCTTTCGTCAAACAAATAACTTTGTTAAGCCATGAAGGAATATAATTTTCTAGCCTTTGATATAGGGGCTACCAGTGGACGGGCCGTGCTCGGGACCTTAAAGGATGCCAAATTTGAAATGAAAGAGATCCATCGGTTCCCGAATCCGATGGTGGAATTACACGGACGGTTTTATTGGGATATCTATCATCTTTATACTTCTCTTATAGAAAGCTTGACGATATGCGCCCGGCAAAGAATCCGGTTGCACTCGATCGGAATAGATACATGGGGGGTGGATTTTGGGTATGTGGCTTTGGATGGCTCTTTATTGGGCTTACCTCGTGCTTACCGAGATCCTTATACGGACGGCGCTCCCGAGGACTTTTTCAAACGGATTCCCAAGGAAGAGGTCTATAAGCGGACAGGTATTCAAGTGATGCCGTTTAATAGCTTGTTCCAGCTTTTCAGGGCGGGGCAAGACTCGTTTATACCGCAGGAAGTGGCGGAAAAGATATTATTCATACCGGACCTTTTGGCTTATATGTTGACGGAGCGTATGGTATGTGAATATACGATCGCTTCCACGTCTCAATTATTGAATCCGGAAACCCATAAATTCGATTACAAACTCTTGGAGGCCGTGGGTGTATCTCCTACCTTGATGTGTCCGGTGGTGATGCCGGGGACGTTGATCGGGCGGTTGAGCGAGTCGATCGCCCGTAAGACAGGAATCGGGGAAATCCCGGTAATCGCCGTAGCCGGTCACGATACGGCGTCGGCGGTAGCCGCTGTTCCTGCTTCTTCTCCTAATTTCGCTTACTTGAGTAGCGGTACTTGGAGCTTGATGGGTATCGAGGTGGAGAAGCCGATCATCAACGAGGTCTCTTTCAAGAATAATTTCACGAATGAGGGGGGTATCGAGGGTACGACTCGCTTTTTGAAGAATATTACAGGTATGTGGATCTTGGAACGTTGCCGGGAGCAATGGAAGCGGTCCGGATTGGATTATTCGTACGATGATATGGTTCGGATGGCGGAGTTGAGCGAATTTACTTCTTTGATCAATCCGGATGATCCCCGTTTCGCCAATCCAGAGAATATGCTACGTGAGATTACGGCCTATTGTGAGGAAACCGGACAGGCTGTTCCCGCTTCGGACGCCGATTATGTACATTGTATATTTTATAGCTTGGCGAATCGTTATAAAGAGGTGCTGGAAATACTCAAATCGATGTCGCCACATCCGATCGAACGATTGCATGTGATAGGTGGTGGCTCTCGGAACGATCTGCTGAATCAATTGACAGCCAACGCTATCGGTATTCCCGTATTGGCAGGCCCGTCTGAGGCGACAGCCATTGGAAATTGCTTGATACAGGCTAAGTCGGCAGGATTACTGACGGATTGTTGGGAGATGCGAAGACTGATAGCCACCGCATTCCCTCCCAAGGAATTTTATCCGGAAAGGTGATACACTTTCAAATCATATAAATTTAAAAACATCATACCATGACAAAAGACAGTTTAATTCAACAGGCATTTGAAGTAGCGGCAGAACGTTATGCGGCCGTAGGTGTAGACGTTCGTAAAGCATTAGAGGATATGAAGAAAATATCCCTATCCCTGCATTGCTGGCAGGCCGATGACGTAAGCGGTTTCGAGAACCAAGGCGGCTCCTTGACCGGTGGTATACAAGTGACCGGCAATTATCCGGGACGTGCCCGTACTATCGACGAGTTGCGTCGGGATGTATTGAAGGCGAAATCCTATATCCCCGGTAATCATCGGCTTAGTCTGCATGAGATCTACGGGGATTTCCAAGGGGAGAAAGTAGACCGTGACGAGGTAGAACCCCATCATTTCGAGAGTTGGATACAATGGGCGAAAGAGAATGATTTTAAGTTGGACTTCAACAGTACCTCTTTCTCGCACCCTAAAAGCGGAGATTTGACCTTGGCGAACCCCAGCGATGATATCCGTAACTTCTGGATCGAGCATACGAAGCGTTGTCGCTGGATCAGCGATGAGATGGGTAAAGCCCAGAACGATCCTTGCATGATGAACCTTTGGATACATGACGGGAGCAAGGAAGTACCGGCCAGCCGCTTACGTTATCGCCGTATCTTGGAGGAATCGCTGGATGAGATATTCGCTACCGAATATAAATGGATGAAAGATTGTATCGAGGCGAAACTCTTCGGTATCGGTCTGGAAAGTTATACGGTAGGTTCCTATGATTTCTATTTGGGTTACGGGGCGAAAAAGAACAAGATCGTTACCTTGGACACTGGCCATTTCCATTTGACGGAAAGTATCGCCGACAAGGTTTCCTCGTTATTGCTGTTTACGCCCGAGATCATGTTGCACGTAAGTCGTCCGATCCGTTGGGATAGCGATCATGTCGTGATCTTGAATGACGATGTGCAGGATTTAGCTCGTGAGATCGTGCGTTGCGACGCCTTGGACCGGGTACATATCGGTTTGGATTATTTCGACGCTACCATCAATCGTATCGGTGCTTATGTCATTGGTAGCCGTGCTACGCAAAAAGCCTTTATGCTCGCTTTGCTGGAGCCGATCGCCTTGCTTCGCCAGTACGAGGATGAGGGTAAGTATTTCCAGCGTCTTGCCTTGCAGGAGGAAGCGAAGAGTCTGCCTTGGGGTGCGGTTTGGGATATGTATTGTCTGCAAAGTGGGGTCCCCGTAGGAGAGTCTTATATCGCTGAGATCGAGAAATATGAGTCCGACGTTACCTCAAGACGGCAATGATAGAGATCGGGATCGGGTTGTTGATCATCGCGATCGGCAGTTTCGGGCAGAGTAGCTCGTACGTGCCGATCAATAAGGTCCGGGATTGGAGTTGGGAAAGCTTTTGGCTGGTGCAAGGTATCTTCGCTTGGTTGGTTTTCCCTTATCTCGGAGCGATGTTGGCGGTACCGGAAGGGAGTACCTTGCTGGAACTATGGCGTTCGCCGGGTAGCTTGGGAGCGGTTATCTATGGCATGCTCTGGGGTGTCGGCGGGTTGACTTTCGGGTTGAGTATGCGTTATCTGGGCGTAGCTTTGGGACAGAGCATCGCCTTGGGTACATGCGCCGGTTTCGGTACGCTCTTCCCGGCTTTGTTCGGTGGAACGAATCTGTTTGAGGGAACCGGATTGATCCTGTTGACCGGTGTTTGCATTACCTTGGCAGGTATCGCCGTGATCGGTTACGCCGGAAGCCTGCGGGCCCGGAATATGAGTGAGGAGGAGAAGAAAGCGGCGGTGAAGGATTTTGCCTTGACTAAGGGCTTGGCGGTAGCCTTGCTTGCCGGTGTGATGAGCGCCTGCTTCAATTTGGGTTTGGAATCGGGAAACGAGGTGCTGGCGAAAGCGAGAGAGGCGGGAGCTAGCGATCTGTTCGCCTTGAATCCCGTGATACTGTTGGTTACTTTGGGCGGCTTTTGTACGAACGCTGTGTATTGTATTTTCCAGAACGTGAAAAACGGGACGGGCAAGGATTATTTCTCGGTATCGGGAGGTACATTGCTGAATAATGTCTTATTTTGCGCTTTGGCAGGCGTGCTTTGGTACTCGCAGTTCTTTGGACTGGGGATGGGAAAGAGCTATTTCTCGGATTCCCCGGTTATGCTGGCTTTCTCGTGGAGTATCCTGATGTCGTTGAATGTTATTTTCAGTAATGTCTGGGGCATCTTATTAAAAGAATGGAAGGGTGTGGATCGCCGGACAATCGTGGTATTGATTACCGGCATGTGTATCTTGATCCTTTCCTTATTATATCTGAATATAGTTTAATTAAAATAGACATGATAATACTAAGAAACAATGAACGCCTGATGGCGGAAATAGATCGTATCGCCGAGGTCGCCGGCTATTTGTGGACCAAGGGTTGGGCTGAGCGAAACGGCGGGAATATATCGGTGAACCTGACTACTTTATTGAGCGAGGAGGAGAAGGCGTTGCCGGCTTTGGTTTCCTCGATTCCCTTGCAAGAGGCGATGACGGCCTTATGCGGGCACGTCTTTTATGTGACGGGTACCGGAAAACGGATGCGTTACGTGGCGAAAGATCCTTTCGCCAACGGCTCTTTGATCCGTATCGCCGCCGATGGGAAATCGTATGATATCCTAGCGGAGCAACCGATCCCACCGACTTCCGAGTTGCCTTCCCATTTGTTGATGCACAATTTCTTGCGTGCGAAGGGACGGGATAACCGGGTGGTATTGCATACGCATCCGACGGATATTATCGGCATGACGCATTGTAAGCCGTTCTTGGATTCGGAGAAGATTACCCGCACGTTATGGCGTATGATCCCGGAATGTCGGATTATCGTGCCGAAAGGGGTTGGTATCGTTCCTTACGAGATACCGGGCACTTTGGCGTTGGCGCACGCTACGATCCGTCAGTTGGAGGAGCACGACGTGGTGTTCTGGGAGAAGCACGGTATCCTTGCCGTCGGTGAGGACCTGATCGAGTGCTTCGATGCGATCGATACGTTGAGTAAATCCGCCCAGATCTATTTCAGTGCCCGCATGACCGGTTACGAGCCGGAAGGTATGACGGATCAGCAATTGGATGACTTGGTTCCGGCTTTTGGACTCTAGCGTATGCGAAAGAAATTAATCATTCTATTCATAGGGATCGGTTCGTTCACGTTGTTCGCCCAGCAGCGAGACCATCGGACACGGGAGTATATCGCTCCGGTCCGTATTGTCTGGCAGCAAGATAGTTCGCGAATTACGGGAGCGAACCATTTGCTTGTTCCGGGCAACGGACAGTCGGATTTGGCGAATAATCGGTTGTGTGTGTTGAAAAGTACGCCAACCGAACATCCCGCTTTGCTGCTTGATTTCGGGAAGGAGTTGCAAGGCGGCCTTCAGCTGGTGACCGGTATGCCGCCGTCTCACGATCCGGTTTCCGTGCGGGTTCGTTTCGGCGAGTCCGTTAGTGAGGCTATGTGCGAGATCGATGGCGCGAACGGGGCGAGCAACGATCATGCGATGCGGGATTTCGTGGTATCGCTCCCTTGGCTGGGCGTGCAGGAGATCGGTAATTCCGGTTTCCGTTTCGTGCGTATTGATGTATTGGGTGATTCTACGGAGTTGCAATTAAAAGAGGTCCGTGCGATCTCCACGTTCCGGGATATTCCTTATCTGGGCTCTTTCCGTTGTAATGACGAGCGGTTGAACCGGATCTGGAAGACAGGTGCGTACACGGTCCACTTGAATATGCAGGAATATCTATGGGACGGCGTAAAACGGGATCGTCTGGTCTGGGTGGGGGATTTACATCCGGAGGTAATGACGGTCAGTACCGTCTTCGGTTATAATGAGGTGGTTCCTAAGAGCTTGGATTTGATTCGGGATATTACGCCGCTGCCTAGTTGGATGAACGGTATCAGTTCGTACTCGATCTGGTGGTTGTTGATTCAGCGGGATTGGTATTATTACCAAGGGAATCTTGCGTATCTACAAGAGCAACGCTTTTATATGACTGCTTTGCTGCGTCACTTGATCTCGAAGGTTGACCCAAGCGGACAAGAGAGACTGGATGGGAACCGTTTCTTGGATTGGCCTTCCAGTGAGAATACACCCGCTATCGATGCCGGCCTTCAATCGCTGATGATACAAGCCATGCGTGCGGGAGAGGAGTTATGTACCGTTTTAGGCGAGGATGCGTTGGCCTCGGAGTGCCGTGCGGTAGCTTCCAAAGCTATTGAGTTTTCCCTTCGGAAGAAATCCCGGTTCCCTTCGGAGAAAGATCGGATTACGCCCGGGGATAAACAGGCCGCCGCCTTGATGGCTCTGGCGGGTATCATGGATGCTAAGGAGGCGAACGAGCGTTGCTTGGCGGTGGACGGGGCGAAAGGCTTCTCTACGTTTTACGGGTATTATATGCTACGGGCGATGGCGTTGGCTGGTAATTACCAAGGTGCGTTAGATGTGATCCGTACGTATTGGGGAGCTATGCTGGATGTAGGTGCTACGACGTTTTGGGAGGATTTCAATATGGAATGGCTTCCTGACGCAGGGCGTATTGATGAGCTGGTCCCCGCTGGGAAAAAAGACATTCATGGGGATTATGGGGCGTATTGCTATCAAGGTTTCCGCCATAGCTTGTGCCATGGATGGGCTTCGGGCCCCACATCGTGGTTGAGCGAGTACGTATTGGGCGTACAAGTGGTGGAACCGGGTTGCCGTACGGTACGTATCATCCCACATCTGGGAGATCTCGAATGGGTGGAAGGTACGTTTCCCACGCCTTATGGGGTGATTGAGATCCGACATGAGAAAGGTGCGGACGGCAAGGTGATAAGCCATATCAACGCTCCTGAAGAGATACGAGTTAATCCGTAGCTCTTATACTTAGTTGTAGAGACGGGGCGTGCCCCGTCTCACCATAGACTGATAGTATTTAAGTTGCCATTTAGCTGGGATGAGACGGGGCACGCCCCGTCTCTACAACTGGATATGTTGAATGTATATAATTATAGAATATATGAAACAAACTATTTGCATCTACGCTTTCGCCGCCCTCTTATTAGGCGGTTGCAAAAGCAATAATGAATTAACGATACCTACGAATCTCCGTACGGAATACCTTACGGAGCCTATCGGCTTGGATACTTCGTCTCCTCGCTTTACATGGGAATACTCCGGAAATGAGGAGGGCTTTAAGGCTTCCCGCTATGAGGTACGGATCGGTACGAGTCCGGACGACTTGCGGCCCTATGCGGAGGGAATGGCCCTGAAACCTCATACCCGTTATTACTGGAATGTTACGGTATGGGATGGTGAAGGGCGTCCGTGCGCTACCTCGGAGACGGCTTCTTTCGAGACCGCTAAGTTCGATCCCTCGGATTGGTCCGCCTCTTGGATTACCGATCATAAGGATAAGGAGTTCGAGCCTGCCCCTCTGTTCCGCAAGTCTTTCCCGGTAGGCAAGGAAGTGAAGGATGCCCGTGTGTACGTAGCATCCGCCGGGTATCATGAGCTATTCATCAATGGCGAGCGGGTCGGAACGAATTATCTGGACCCGGGGTATACGCATTTCGATAAACGTATTTTGTACGTGACGCATGATGTTACCTCTTTGCTGAAGCAAGGCGACAACGCCGTGGCCGCTGTTCTGGGAAACGGCTGGTACAATGAGCAGTCCGTGGCGGTCTGGAATTTTCATGAGGCACGCTGGCGGAATCGTCCCCGCCTGCTATGTGAGTTGCGTATTACCTATACGGATGGTACGACGGAGGTGATTGGTTCGGACGAGACTTGGAAGACTTCCACCGGGGCCTATACCTATAATAATATATACAGCGGCGATAAATTCGATGCCCGGCTGGAAGAGGCCGGATGGAAAACCGCTCATTTCGACGATAGTAAATGGGAAGCGGCACTTCCGGCGCAGGCTCCGGCACCTCTGTTGGTAGCCCAGCAAATGCCGGGAATCCGTATCACGGAAGAGGTGAGGCCCGTGTCGATGAAACGTTTCTCCGATCAGTTATATGTATATTCTTTCCCGAAGAACATGTCCGGCCTTTGCCGCTTGAAGGTGAAAGGTGAGGCGGGAACCCGTATCACGTTAAAACATGGTGAGTTGTTGAAGAAAGACGGTCGCTTGGAGCAAGGCAATATCAATGTATATTATCATCCGGTCAAACTGGACGAGGTATTCCAGATGGATGTCTTTACCTTGAAAGGTACGGGAGAGGAGGAGATCTTCATGCCTTCCTTCTCTTATCACGGTTTCCAATACGTGGAGGTGGAGAGTAGCCGTCCCGTTACTTTAACGGAAGAGAACTTGACCGGCTTGTTTATGCATACCGATGTCCGTCCGTCCGGTTCCTTCGCTTGTTCGAATCCTCTATTGAATAAGATATGGGAGGCTACGATGCAGGCTTACCGCAGTAACCTGCACAGTATCCCGACCGATTGTCCGCAACGGGAGAAGAATGGCTGGACAGCCGATGCGCATATCGCGATCGACCTCGGTTTGCTGGGCTTCGATGGTATCACGCTTTATGAGAAATGGATGAATGATATTATCGATAACCAGCGTGAGGCGGGTGAGATTTCCGGTATCATTCCTTCCAGCGGTTGGGGATATGGCGAGTGGCCGGGTCCGGTTTGGGACGCTGTCATGTTTATCATCCCGAACGCCTTGTATGATTATTATGGCGAGTCTCGCAGTATAGAACGCTTATATCCTACGATGCTGCGATATCTGGATTATTTGAAGACGAAAGAGAAAGACGGTTACTTGCCGTTTGGCTTGGGTGACTGGGTGTATTGGAAAGCTACGACGAATAATGAATATACCTCTACCGCCTACTATTATCTGGATTATAAGTTGATGGCTCGCTTCGCCTCTTTGCTGGGCAAGGACGCCGCTCCTTATCAAGAGAAAGCGAATACGCTCAAATCCTTGATCAACCAGAAGTTCTTCAACGCCGAGACCGGTGTGTATGCCGAAGGGACCCAAACGGCGCAAGCCTTGGCCTTGTATCTGGGACTTGTACCGGAAGGAAAGGAACAACTCGTGGCGGATAAGCTGCGTGAGGTGGTAGCGGGAAATAACTATTTCTTGGATTTTGGTCTATTAGGCAGTAAGACCGTTCCGGCCATGCTTACGAAATATGGCTATATCGAGGATGCCATGAAGATGATCACGAAGACCGAGGCACCTTCTTGGGGATATTGGGTAGAGACGATGGGTTACTCCACATTGCCGGAGACGTGGACACTTAGTCCGAAGTTTGCCGACGCTTCCTTGAACCATGTCTTTATGGGAGATGTCTCCGCTTGGATGATGAACCAGCTGGCCGGTATCAATCATGACGACTCGGCTCCGGGCTTCCGTCATATCCGTATCACGCCTCATTTCGTGAAAGAACTGGATTGGGCGAAAGGTGAGTACCATTCCGTACGCGGCCGTATCGCCAGCGAATGGAAACGGGAAGGGGATAAGGTTATGCTTACCGTGACGATTCCGGCTGATTGCTCCGCCGATATCGTGGTAGGCGATCAGACCGAGACCGTATCCGCCGGTACGCATACGTTTTCATATCCGGTGTGATAAGAACCGTATGACTTTAGTAAGCCGGTAATGACATCGCCTATATTGGCTTATTTTACCTAGTTGTAGAGACGGGGCGTGCCCCGTCTCTACAACTGGGGATTTCGAAAGCAAATAATTGAGAACCTTAAAGATTAAACGTATGAACAAGCTACTTCTTGCTCTTCTATTGTTTCTCCTATCTTTCAGCTGGATAAAAGTGACTGCCTCGGACAGTTGTCCCGCTGCCTTCCCTTGGAAAGCCCAATGGATCAATACCGAGCGTTGCCAAAGCGCTACGAATACTTGGTTGATCTACCGTAAATCATTCGCTGTGACGGATGTCCCGAATCAACTCATCGCCCGTATCGCCGCCGATTCCAAGTATTGGCTTTGGATCAACGACCAACTGGTTATCTTTGAGGGTGGCTTGAAAAGAGGACCTTCTCCTTCCGGGACTTATTACGATCCGGTAGATATCGCCCCTTACCTGACAAAAGGCTCGAACACCATCGCTATCTTGCTCTGGCATTTCGGGAAAGACGGTTTCAGTCATATTAACAGCGGGAAAGCAGCTTTGTTATTCGAGGCGATCGCTCCGGGACTGGAGATCGTCTCCGACGCGAGCTGGCAGTGCGCCTTGTATGAGGCTTATCAAAATACCGAGGCCCCTTTCCCGAATTACCGTATGCCGGAGAGTAATATCCGCTTCGATGCCCGTCAAGCGATAACAAACTGGAACCGTACGAGTTTCGAAGGTTCCCTTCCGGGGGCGGTCTGCGTCGGTAAGGCGGGGAAAGCTCCTTTCGGGGAGCTGGTGGAACGTCCGATACCCCAGTGGAAAAACAGCGGCCTGTTATCCTATGTATCCGTCCGGGAATCCTTGAGAGGCGATACCCTGTTCTGTCGTTTGCCCTATAATGCCCAGATCACTCCGTATCTGAAAGTAGAGGCGGAGGCCGGGAAGACTATCCACATCCGGATGGATAATTACGAGGGAGGAAGCGAGCGCAACGTACGTGCCGAATATATTACCCATGAGGGTGAGCAGGAATACGAAAGCTATGGCTGGATGAACGGCCATGAGGTCTATTACATCATCCCCGAGGGCGTGAAGGTGCTGGATGTGAAATACCGTGAGACCGGTTACAACACGGACCTCGCCGGCTCTTTCCATTGTGACGACCCGTTCTACGACGAGCTTTGGCAACGTTCTGCCCGCACCTTATACATAACGATGCGTGATAATTATATGGACTGTCCGGATCGTGAACGTGCCCAATGGTGGGGCGACGAGGTGAATGAGCTAGGCGAGGCTTTCTACGCCTTTTCTCCGTCCGGGCAGAAACTAGCCGTAAAAGGCATCCATGAATTAATGAATTGGCAGCGGGAGGACGGAACGCTCTACTCTCCGGTTCCGGCGGGTAATTGGGATAAGGAGCTTCCTTTACAGATGTTGGCGTCTATCGGTTGGTACGGTTTTTATACACAATATTATTATAGTGCCGACAGTAGTTTCGTTCCGGTGATATACGACCGGATGCGCCGTTACCTGCACGAGGTCTGGCAAGTCGATAAGAGTGGCTTGGTGATCGAGCGTCAAGGCGCTTGGAGTTGGGGCGACTGGGGCGAGCACGTCGATATGGGTGTATTGACCAATTGCTGGTATTATCTGGCCTTGAAAGCGGAGCGAGCCTTCGCCCTGCAACTCGGCAAGGATAAGGATGCCGATGAGATCTCCCAGATGATGCGTAGCATAGAACGTTGTTTCGACACGAAGTTCTGGACAGGTTCCGCCTATCGCTCCCCCGGCTATAAAGGGGAGACGGACGATCGCTCCCAAGCCATGGCGGTTGTTTCCGGGCTGGCCTCGAAAGATAAGTATCCGGCGCTGACGAAGGTGCTTAAAAAGGAGTATCACGCCAGCCCTTATATGGAGAAGTATGTCCTAGAGGCCCTTTTCCAGATGGGCGAGCCGACGTTTGCCTTGGAACGGATGAAGCAACGTTACACCCGTATGCTGGATTATGCCGAATATACGACCTTGTTCGAGGGATGGGGCATCGGAGCCGAGGGCTTCGGTGGCGGCACGATCAATCACGCTTGGAGCGGTGGCCCGCTTACCTTATTGAGCCAGAAGGTCTGCGGTATCGAGCCAACCTCTCCCGGCTTCCGTACCTTTAAGATCTCGCCTCAACTGGGTTCCTTATCGGAAGCCTCTGCCAGTCTAGAGACTCATTATGGAACCATCCAAGTAAGTATCAAGAAGAAAGGCAAGCGAATGAAGTTCGATCTCCAAATCCCGGAAGGCACCTCCGCCGAACTGATAAAGCCAAATGGTACCCGCAAGCATCTCGGCCCGGGGCACCATCAAGTGGATTAGTGATCTGTGTGTTTGTTATATTTCTCAAAAACAGAAGCAAAGAATAAATATTTTGGTAAAGAACGGAATTTATCCTACATTTGTAATATATAAGTATTATATCGAAGGATATGGAAAAAGAGAAAAATAGCAAGATTACCAGAGAAGAGGCTTTGCGTCGGTTGGAGACCGCACGGAAGCTGAAGCGAGAGTATGTAGCTAAACTGGAAAAAGAGATGAAAGAAGAGTTTAAGAAACGTACAGGGCAAGAAGCTACTTATTTTGAAGTATGGTAAGCCTTAACCTTGAACGTATAAATTCTAATTCTCCTTATGCGGTAACAGCTCTTAGGGATTCTATGTGTTTCCGGTTTGTTACGGACTTTGGTGTGATTTATTATGTCAGTTTTCTTGAGGACGAATTGATGCTTAGTGATGAATCCTATCAATTTATTATTGCTAATACGAATAATAGAAAGTCTCCTCGTGATTCTAAGTTGAGGCGGGCGATAATGGCGATAGTCTATGAGTTTTTCGAATGTTCTAATACAACTCTGTTGTATATTTGTGAGACAGGAGATAGCAAGCAGAGTATGCGCAATCGCCTTTTTGAGTTTTGGTTTCATTCCTCGCCGCGTAAATCTGATTTCGCTTTCATGTCTGCGGACATCCGAGATGCAGATGGGATACAGAATTATGCGGCGATTATTATTCGACTCGATAATCCCAATTTGAAGTCTATAGTCGCGGAGTTTACTGAAACGATACAAATGCTTAGTCAAAAGCCGGAGTAAATGTATGTATTTTCTCCGGCCCGGGGCACCATTGGGTGGATTAGTGATCGCCCTCTGTTTTCCTGCGGACATACACCCGGTGGCTTCCATAACCCGATATGGTGATCCCACTCGTCGGGTCGCTACTGAGGCGTAGTAGCTCACGGTTTGCGCTACTACGTTTTAGTCCGGTGACAGCCATGTAGTCTTGTATGCGCAAGAATGGGTGTTCATCCAGGTAATCCAATGCCCGTGTCCGGCGTTCCTCTTCGGTGAAGGGCGATTTCCGGACACGGCTGATACCTCCCCGTCTTAAATCGCAACGCAGGTTAGTCTCCCGTATCAGTTCCTTGTCGGCCCGGTAGTTGATACCATTCACCTCGATGCTCCGTGCGTTACGCTTCGGTTCGTCACCATCCAGCGAGTCGATCTCCTTGTCCTTCGCTACGCCTAGGCGGGGCGTGAACGTACCGATGCCATCCAACGTGACCGACTGCCCTTCCGCCATGCAATAGGCCAGATGTTCCGCTACTGTCGTCATCACCTGTATTACGCTACCCCTGCTCAAGCCCGATCCGGGGTAGGTGATCCGTTCCACGAAATCCTCCATGTCCATGTTCCGTTGTATCTTCATCCGATAATACACCGGCTTTTCCCCCGTCCCGTTCAGGTCGCACATCTCTTGCTTGATATATTCTGCCATAACTGCTACTAGGTATAATTGTTCGTATCTTCAAGTTAAAAACATTCTTCTTACTATATACAAATATACTTATTACTTGATCTATTTCCAAATTATCACTGTGGAATGTATAGACCGCGTCGTGATTTGTATATTCCACGTCTTGATCTGTACGGACCACGTCGTGGTTTGTAGAATTATACAGTATGCGAACAAGAATTCATCTGCTACCGATAAGGTATTTATGCGGTATCGGAGCATTATTTACTTAGGGAGAAGCGGGCAACCCTCACGTTTCCTCTGCCAAGTACGTCGACCAACCCTGCGGGATTCTCTATCTTCCCTAAACGGGTATAGCTGTAAGACGAGGAAAAGGTCTTGTAGAAAAGGACTACCGTATTCGCTCCCCATAGAAGTAGGTCGCTTGTATGGATTATACCCGGACGTATTGGTCGCGATCAAGAGTATTATACTCGTTTTCCCTGCTCGTATGCTTGCCTCAAGGTCGGGTTCCCTTCGACCTCGCCCACGTGCCACACACCACCGCAGAATAGCGTTCCTTTCACGGTCGGGTTCTCCAGACAGTCGAGGAATCCCATAAAGTTGGCTACAATGCGATCCATGATGCCGTTATCGTCTTCAGCGGCCGTGGCGATGAAGTAAAACTCCTTGTTTTTCATTTCGGTATAAGGACCGCAGCAACGGTCTATCAGCGTCTTCATCTGTGCGCTCATGGCATAGAAATAGACCGGCGTAGCCATCACGATCACATCGGCGGCAAGCATCTTTCCGATAATCTCTGCCGCGTCATCTTTTTGTGGACAAGGCTTCTTGTATTGGCTGCACACGCCGCATCCCGTGCAGGGGTGAATGGTCTTGTCTCGCAGAAAAACCTTTTCCACACGATGACCGCTTTCGATCGCCCCTTGCATAAACTCATCGCATAGCGTATCGGAATTGCCTCCACGACGGGGGCTGGAAGATAAAATCAATACATTTTTCATGTTTACTGTTATTTATTAGGTTCTACATTCATTTTTAGGATACAAAAATAGCGAGATAATCCCTATCTTGCGGTAGACAAATTACGGATGTTATGACCCTAATTACATAATAATACGGAAGAATGATCACAACGGACTCCGGTGAGCAAGTCGAGGCACTTGCTCCCATCATCATTTCGGCCAGCCGGTCAACGGATATCCCGGCCTTTTATGTCAAGTGGTTCTTTAATCGTTTGGCCAAGGGGTATTGTGTTTGGTATAATCCGTTTAATCGGCGGAAGATGTATGTGTCGTTTGAGCGGTGTAAGGCAATCGTGTTTTGGACAAAGAACCCGAAGCCGATATTACCTTATTTGCATGAGTTGGATAGGAGGGGTATCCATTATTATTTCCAGTTCACGTTGAATGACTATGTGAGCGAAGGCTTTGAGCCGAATGTGCCGAGCGTTACGCAACGGGTGGAGACATTTCGGGAGTTGTCGGAAATGATAGGGAAGGAACGGGTGATCTGGCGATTCGACCCATTGATTATAACTCCATCTATCACGCCTCGTGTCCTGCTTAGCCGTATTTGGAAGATCGGCAATCAGTTGAAAGGATATACTGATAAGCTCGTGTTCAGTTTCGTAGATGTAAAGGCGTATCGTAAGGTACAGAACAATCTTATAAAAGAGACGAATTGCTTTACGAAAGAGGATGTGGAAACCGCTGAGATGAATGCGATGCAACGTCAAGAAACTGTAGAGGGATTGGTGAAGTTGAGGGAAATTTGGGCTTCTACTGGTTGGAATGTGACACTCGCTACTTGTGCCGAGGATATTGACCTTACGGTTTATGGCATTGAGCATAACCGGTGTATCGACGGTGATTTAATGGAGCGTGTGTTTGGGGAGGATTATGAATTGGTTTATTATCTTCGAACAGGCCAATTACCCGAACCGGATCTTTTTGGTACGTTTCCCGCTTTACCCGACAAACGCAAAGACCTAAAAGACAAAGGCCAACGGAAAGCCTGTGGTTGCATGATAAGCAAAGATATCGGTAGGTATAACACTTGCCGCCATTTCTGTGTCTATTGTTATGCCAATACAAGTAGGGAATGCGTACAAAAGAATGTGGCTCAGTGTTCAGAACGCTCGGGTTCGGGCAATTGCTCCGGTGAGAGCAGGGAGAGATAACCGATTTTTCCAGTTCGTCACGAACTCGCAAGGCCGTGTACCCGCAGTCTTTGTGCCGTAGGCGGAACAGGCGAAGCGGTCGCTATGGTTATTACGGAATATTCCACCAAACTTTCTATTGCATGCATTGACATAACTACAGTAATTTATTAAGGATTGTCTGATTCAATATGAGATTCATGGCAATTCGGAAAGATACTGCTTGATCGCTTTGTCTTTTACCACATCCGCTACATTCTTTTTGCCGACCTGTAAACCAGCTCCATGTTCCACTAAGTACTTCACTATTTCAAGCCCTCCTTTTTTGCAGGCATTCCCCAATGGGGTCTTGCCTTTCTTGTCTTTTGCGTTTAAATCTGCCCCTTTCTCTACCAGCAAAGGTATGATTTTCGGCTTGAGCAAATGGCAGGCATACAGCAAAGGGGTGAAACCTTTATATCGTTCGCGAGCTTCTAGGTTAGCTCCGTTTTCTATCAACATTTGGGCAGCTTCGACATTATCGTGTGTGGCAGCATACAACAATGGGGTCATTCCCATCGTATCGACATTATTGACATCCGCGCCATGCTCAATTAACAGTTGCACAATCTCCGCGTTAGCCCAACGGGCGGCTTCTCCCAACACGCAACAGTTGTTTTCAGTTGTCCGTATCTTCACATCGGCACCTCGTTCTATGAGAAAACGTACCATTTCCGGGTCGTTTCTTGTTACCGCGTCCATCAGTACGGTTCGGTCGCCATCGTTCTTATCGTTGGCGTCCGCACCTTTATCTACCAAGTATCGGACATCGGCAAGGCTTCCTTTTATCACGGCATAGAACAGGACTGTGTATCCCCAGTTGGCTCTTGCATGAATATTTGCGCCTTTTTCAACCAAAAAACGCATCATGTCGAAATGTTTGAAAGAAGCGGAAGTCATCAAGGCAGTCCAACCTTCCTCGTCACACGCATCCAGCTCCGCCCCATTCTCCAGCAGGTATTCTGCAATGTCGATGACATTGTTTTTGGCCGCAGACATCAAGGGTGTCGCACCATCGGGCAACCTGTCATTCACGTCAAAGCCTTTTTCCACCAGTGTTTTGACCAGCTCCAGGCTTTTCCGATAAACGGCATGGAACAAGAGACTGCAATTGTATTGGTCCTTGTAAGACGGTTCCAGCATGTAGCCCGAACGAATCATAGACAAGGCTTTGTCAATGTCGTTTTCATCCCGTACGAGTCGAAAGAGTTCTTCCATAAGAAATATTTGTTGACAAATTAAATACCACTCTGTTACCGTAAGCAAAGTTACAGATATTTATTATTCCACCGATGATTTTCCCTAAGAATTTGCACCGGATGCTGTCTGCATTAAATTAAGCCGTCTTTTATAGTAATCGAGACCAATACTATCCTAGAATAGTGTTGTATAACATGCCGGATTTATCTATTTTTGCGCCCAATACGAAAGGTTAAGAATAGGAAGTTTTAGGTATGGCAAAAAAGAAAGGTAAGCCTCAACCCCGGAAAAGCAAGAAGAAGCGGGCATCATCATTCATGTCTTCTGTAAAGAAGATGCTTCTTGGCGCTTTTGCGGTAGTTGTTTGTTTTATCGGTGTATTATTCATATATAACTGGTTTTATCCGGTATCCAAGACACGGCCTGTAGAGAAGAAACAGGATCGGGGGGAGACAATAGTCCGTCCGAATATCTCGGACAAGGGCGGTTCCGGAACATCGGGTAAGAAAGCCGCGCAAGCGACGAAAAACAAGCAAACGACGAACCCAAAGAAAGAGACCTCCGCTTATACTTTTCAAGAGGGAGCTGAGATACCGAGACTAAAGAATAAACAAAAAGAGCAGGTTATAAAGCATGAGGGCTATACGGTTTCTTATAATTCCGATTATAAGATCGCCAATTGGGTAGCCTATGAACTGACCTCGAAAGAGGCGACAAGTAAGAAGAACGAGCGGTCTAATAAGTTCGTCTCGGACCCCATGGTGAAAGGGGCTAGCGCCACGAACGAGGACTATACCCGTTCCGGCTATGACCGAGGACATATGGCGCCTGCCGGCGATATGAAATGGTCCGCCAAGGCCATGCGGGAATCGTTCTACCTAAGTAATATCTGTCCGCAAAAGCCCGGCTTGAACCGGGGTATCTGGAAAGATCTGGAAGAGCAGGCTCGTTTGTGGGCGAAAGAGAATGGCTCTTTGTTGATCGTGACCGGCCCGGTGATCACGGACGACCTGAAACGGTTAGGCAAGAATCGGGTGGGAATCCCGAAGACCTTTTATAAGGTAATCTGTACGATAACGAACGGTAAACCGGAAGGGGTAGGTTTTCTGTTTGATAATAAAGACTATGGAAAGACTCCGTTGAAATCGATGATGATCCCTATCGATAGCGTTGAGAAGGTTACCGGAATTGATTTTTTCCCTTCTTTGCCTGATTCGATAGAAAATCCGATGGAAGCATACGTGAATGATGGTAGTTGGTCTTTTTAAGGCACGTTATGCTCAACAATCTCTAGGCGAGAATGTTTTATATTTACTGTGAAGAAAAAGAAATCATAATTAAATAACAAAATGCAAGTTATCATGAAAGGAAAATTAATCCCTGTGTTTGTTTTGGCAGCATTGGTTTCCTGTAGTCAACCACCCGTTAAGGAGCAAGGTCCTCGTCCAGTTAAATTGGCGGACGTTACTTCTCTGAACATGGTTGAGAAATCATTCAGTGGAGTGGTATCGCCCGATCAATTCAGTGATTTGGCGTTTAAGATGTCCGGCCCGCTGATCTCATTAAACGTGGATGAAGGCCAGAAGGTCCGTACGGGACAGATCGTGGCCGAGATTGATCCGCTGGACTTTAAATGGGAATATGAGGCGAAGAAAGCGTCTTTCCAGACCGCTGAGGCGCAATTGCAACGTGCGAAGAAGTTATTGTCCAAACAAGCTATCTCCAAACAAGAGTATGAGTCTACGGAAGCCTCTTACTCAAATGCCAAGGCGGCTTTCGAGTATGCGCAAAATACATTGAACCAGACAAAGCTTCGTGCGCCGTTCGATGGATTTATCCAGAAGAAATATGTGGAGAATTACCAGAAGGTACAGGCCGGACAAGGAATCGTTTGCTTGATCAACCCGAATAAGTTACAGGTCGTGTTTACGATGCCGGAGAGTAATATCAATTACTTCTCTTCTCCTTATTCTGTTTATGTGGAATTCGATAATTACAAGGGCGTTCGCTTCAAGGCGAAGGTGAAAGAATACGTGGAAGCCTCTCCGGATGGTTCCGGCGTTCCCGTATATCTGTATATCGACGATCCGAACTTTAATTTAGAGAAATATAAGGTAGCCGTAGGTTTCTCTTGCCGTGTGATCTTGAACGTGGATAGCGAGAGTTTCACGCAAGGCGCCGTATTGGTTCCGCTAGCCGCTGTCGTGGCTGACGATGCCAATAGCGATAAGTATGTGTTTGTTTATAATGGGCAGTCTCAAAAGGTTGAGCGTCGCAAGATTACCGAGTCTATGCTGATCGGCAAGGATGGCGTGATCGTAACGGATGGCTTGCGACCCGGCGAACAGGTTGTCTCAGCCGGAGCCACTCGTTTGGTGGATGGACAACAGGTAAAAGTATTAACAGATTAAGAGATAAACAATGAATATTCCAAAATATTCCTTAGAGAATCAGAAGATTATATACTTTTTCCTAGCGGTCATGCTGATAGGTGGTATATATTCTTTCTTTAAATTGCCGAAGAAGGAAGATTCTCCCTTCGTAATCAAGCAAGCGGTTTTGGTTACCCAATATCCGGGAGCGACACCTCAGGAGGTGGAGAAGCTGGTGACTGAGCCGATCGAACGGGAGATTCAGGCTATGTCGGATGTGTTCCAGATCAAATCTGAGTCTTATTTCGGTATGTCCAAGATTTCTATTGAGTTGCAGCCTACCTTGTCTCCGGATTATATGCCGGTCAAGTGGGACGAGTTGCGTCGTAAGGTGGCGAATATACAGCCCCGCCTTCCGTCTGGCGCCTCCTCGATATCCGTTAGTGATGACTTCGGTGACGTATTCGGAATTTATTATGCCTTGACGGCCGATGAGGGATATACTTACGACGACCTGCGTAATTGGGCGCAAAAGATCAAGACGGAGCTATCTCCTGTACCGGGTGTACAGAAGGTCTACCTATTCGGTGAACAGACACAAGTTGTCAACGTAAAGATCTCTATCCCGAAACTGGCTAACCTAGGTATCGACCCGAACGCTATCCAGCAGGTGATGCAAACGCAGAACTTGTTGGTGAATACGGGAGATATCAATACCGGTAATTATCAATTGCGTTTGCGTGCGGAAGGTACGTATAAGGATATACAAGATATCCGGGACCAATTGATCGTGACGAAAAGTGGCGGTGAGGTTCGTTTGGGAGATATCGCTACGGTAGAGCGTGGTTATATGGACCCTCCCTCGAACCTGATGCGTGTGGACGGTAAGCGTGCCATCGGTATCGGTGTCGCTACCGGTTCGAAAGACGATGTGGTTGCCGTGGGTAACGCCGTGGCGGATCATTTAGCGGAGATGGAGCAGCTGTTCCCGGTGGGTATGGACCTGAAAACGATCTATCCGGAGAACAAGATCGCGGATGAGGCGAACAACGGTTTTATCTTGAACTTGATCGAGTCGTTGTTGATCGTTATCGTGATTATCTTTATCGTGATGGGGTCTCGTGCCGGTATGTTGGTCGGTAGTTCGTTGTTGTTCTCGGTAGGTGGTACCTTATTGATCATGTTGATCTGGGGTGTCGGCTTGAACCGAACCTCGTTGGCGGCCTTTATTATCGCTATGGGTATGTTGGTGGATAACGCTATCGTGGTGACGGATAATGCCCAAGTCGGTATCAAGCGGGGACTTTCCCGTTATCAGGCGTTGATCGATGGCGCGACGAAACCGCAGTGGGCGTTGTTGGGCGCTACCTTTATCGCCGTATGTTCTTTCTTGCCGATGTACTTGGCACCGGCATCCGTGGCCGAGATCGTGAAACCGTTGTTTATCGTATTGGCGGTATCCTTGGGATTAAGCTGGGTCTTGGCCTTGACGCAAACGACTACCTTCGGTAATTTTATCTTGAAAGAGGCGAAACCGGGTGAGAGCAAAGACCCGTACGATACGAAGCTGTATCATAAATTTGAGTCGGTATTGGGCCGTTTGATCAAGCGTAGATATGTAACGATCTCTACCGTGGTAGCTACGTTATTCCTTTCCTTGTTCGTGATGAGCATCATGCCGCAGAGTTTCTTCCCGATCATGAGCAAGCCTTATTTCCGTGCGGACTTGATCTTCCCGGAAGGATATAGCATCTACGACGTGGAGACGAACGTGAAGAAGATAGAGGAGGAATATCTCAGCAAGAATGAGAATATCAAATCATACTCGTTTACCTTGGGAGGTTCGCCGGTGCGTTATTACTTGGCCAGTTCTTCTATCGGTCCGAAGCCAAACTTCGCCAATGTGTTGATCGAGACACAAGATCCGGAGGATGCGCAAGCGGAAGAGGGTAAGTTCTACGATTATATGGTCGCTAACTATCCGAATATATTGACCCGTTCGGCTTTGTTCGCCTTGTCTCCGGTTCCGGATGCGGCGATCGAGATCGGTTTTATCGGCGATAACGTAGATACGTTGGTTGCCTTGACGCAAAGGGCGCAGGAGATCGCCCGGAATTATGATCAGGTGATGGAGGTTCGCAATAGTTGGGGTAACAAGGTTCCGGTATGGAAGCCGCTATATTCCCAAGAGAAAGGTTTGCGTCTGGGTATTACCCGTCAGCAGGTGGCTTATTCCTTGCGTTCGGCTACGAATGGCGTACCTTTGGGTGAGTATCGTGAGGGCGACGTGTTTATGCCGATCTTACTGAAAGATGCGGATAAGGATTCTATCAGTCTGAATGATATAAAGACTTTGCCGGTTTATAGCGCTAAAGGCCGTTCGGTAAAAGTGGAGCAGGTGATCGATGATTTCTCGCTGGATTATGAGTTTAACGTAGTGAGACGATTCAACCGTGAGCCGTGTATGCTTATGCAGTGTGAGCCGAAGCGTGGCGCCAATACGATGGCTGCTTTCAGTCATTTGTGGAAAGAGGTACAGGAGAAGATTCAGGTGCCGGAAGGATATAAGATGACGTATTTCGGTGAGCAATCCGAGCAAGATAAAGGTAATAAGGCGATCGCCGCTAATATCCCGTTGATGTTCGGTTTGATTTATGTCACCTTGTTATTCTTATTCCCGAAATATTACCGGAAACCGGTATTGATCATGGCGATGCTGCCGTTGATCTTCATTGGTGTGGTATTGGGATTGTTGGTGTTCGGTAAGTCTCTCGACTTCTTTGCTATGCTGGGTCTGTTGGGCTTGATCGGTATGAATATCAAGAATGCGATCGTGCTGGTGGACGAGATCGGTTTACAATTGAACGCGGGCTTGTCTCCGGTGAATGCCGTGATAGAGGCAACGAAAACCCGTATCGTTCCGGTGACGATGGCTTCCGGTACGACGATCTTAGGTATGTTGCCGTTGTTGGGTGACGCTATGTTCGCCGGTATGGCGGCTACCATCATGGGTGGTCTGTTCGTATCTACGATCTTGACGATCTTCGTGCTTCCGGTTACTTATTGTGTTTTCTTTAAGATTAAATCAGAGTAAAAGGTATGAGAAATAAAATAATCATAGGTTGTTTATTGTTGGGTGCCTTGTCCGCTAAAGCGCAAGACGCCCGGCTATCGGCTGTGGAATATAAGGAACGGGTCCTTGAATACAGCCGTCAGATCAAGCAAAGCTCTGAGGAGCGTATCGCTATGCAGCATGCGATCAAGGCCGCTAAGACCGGTTTCTTCCCTTCGGTGGACTTCTCCGGCAGTTATCAGTACCGTATCAATAAATATGATTTGGATTTCGGACCGGGCATGTCCGTAGAGATGGACCATAATACGTATAGCCTAGGCGCTACGGTGAGCCAGCCCATCTATGCCGGCGGACAGATCTATAATAACTATAAGGCAGCTCAGGTACAAGGCAAGATCACCGAGCAAGCGGAAGAATTGACAACGGATAATATCGTTTATTCCGCCGATTTGAACTATTGGACGGCCGCCGCACGTAAAGGTATGTACGATGTGATGTGTCAGTATGTAGACATTGTCGGGGAGTTGGCGAACGTGTTGACGATCCGTTTCAATGACGGCCAGATCAGCAAGACCGATTTATTGCAAGTGGAGTCCCGCTTGAAAGAAGCGGAATTGAATAAAAGCTCGGCTTATAAGGAATATCAGATCGCGTTACAGAACTTGAACTCATTGATGGGTGTGTCTCCGTTAGACCCGATCGAGGTGGAAGATTCCATTACGACCTATCTGGCCTTGCCGTTGCAAGTAGGAGAGGATGTAGCTCTTCGGAATCGTCCGGACTACGCTATTTCCGAGTTGAACATAGAGTATCAAAAGAGACAGATCAATTTGTCGAAGGCGAAATATAACCCGTCTTTGGCGATCGGTTTTCAAGGTACTTGGGGTACGCCGATGTTGAACGTGAAAGGTTCGGACCAGTTGTGGACTCCGGCCGTCTTCGCTTCCTTGAAGATACCTTTGTTCCGTTGGGGAGCCCGTTTCAAGGAGGTAAATTCCCAGAAGGCCATCCTTCGTAGTAAGGAATACGCCTTGGACAATACGCGTGATAAGATCGCTCAAGAGGTAGCGAACGCATGGACAAGCCTAACCGAGTATACGAAACAAATTACCGTCGCGGAAGAGGCTTGTAAGATTGCCGAGGAGAACCTTGATTTGAATACCTTCAGCTACAACGAGGGTAAACTACCGATCTTGGATGTGCTCTCCGCCCAATTGTCATGGATTCAGTCTTACAGTAGCTTGATCCAGACTTGGTATCAGCAAAAGGCTTCTTTAGCCCAATATAACAAGGCTATAGGTATTCGCCGTTTGCAGTAAAAGAAACATATTTATACTTAGAAGACAAGGTCCCTTATTTTGAAAACGAGATAAGGGACCTTCTTTATGAAATAAAACGTCCTTTATTCCGTTAGGTAAACTGAAGATTGCTACATTTGCATACAATCTTGTCTGTTTGGGATACTCGTCGGAATCCGGACTTTTTAAGTAGAATGATGAAATAATAAGATGTATACAAAGTTACTAGATAAACAAACAAAACTTGCCCTAATCGGACTAGGATATGTCGGGCTTCCTATCGCGATGGAATTCGCTAAACATGTTTCCGTTATCGGATTTGATATCAACGAGGATCGCTTGGACAAGCTTCGGAACGGTATAGATCCGTGTGGTGAGCTTTCCTCTGAGGTATTTGAACATAAGGACATCACATTTACTTCTTCTATAGAGAAGCTAAGGGAGGCTTCTTTTTACGTGATAGCTGTTCCTACCCCGATAGACAGCCATAACGAGCCGGATCTATCCCCTTTGTTGGGTGCGACCCGCACGGTAGGCAAAGTCCTTAAACGAGGCGATTATGTAGTATACGAATCTACCGTATATCCGGGATGTACGGAAGAGGATTGCATCCCGATCTTGGAGGAGGTTTCAGGGTTGAGAGTAGGAGAGGACTTTAAGGTTGGATATTCACCGGAACGAATCAATCCGGGTGATAAGGTACATACCTTGGTAAATACCGTGAAGATCGTTTCTGGCTGCGATGCCGAAGCTTTGGAAACGATATCGGACGTCTATAAGCTGGTCGTTCAAGCGGGGTTGCACCGTGCGCCTAGTATCAAGGTAGCCGAAGCCGCCAAGATTATCGAGAATACCCAGCGTGATGTGAATATAGCCCTTATGAACGAGCTTTCCATTATTTTCGATCGAATGGGGGTAAATACGTTTGATGTCTTGAAAGCCGCCGGAACAAAATGGAATTTCCTGCCTTTCTCTCCCGGATTGGTAGGTGGGCATTGTATAGGGGTAGATCCTTACTATCTGGTGCATAAAGCCAAAGAATTGCAATATCACACGAAGATGATCAACTCCGGTCGCTACGTGAACGATTCCATGGGACGGTATATCGGAAAGAAGGTCGTGAAAAAGATTATCTCGCAGGGGAAAAATATCCTAGGAGCGCATGTGTTGGTGATGGGTATGACTTTTAAGGAAAACGTATCGGATATACGTAACTCGAAAGTAGCCGATATTATCAATGAGTTTAAGGACTTCGGAGCCGAGGTCGATGTGATGGATCCGTTCGCTTCCCCTTTTGAGGTATTGCAAGAGTACGGTATCCGGTTAGTAGAGAGGCCCGGGAAGAAATATGACGCAGTAGTGGTAGCTGTCGCTCATACGACTTATTTGAAGCTGGATGAGTCCTACTTCATGTCGATCACGAACGAACATGCCGTGTTGGCGGACGTGAAAGGAGTCTATCGAGGTCGCATCCATCAGATGATCTATTGGAGCTTGTAATTGTTAAAAAGTAACACAAGCTGCAAAGAAATTTCGATAAACTTAAAAAAATGTGTTGTACAATATCTTTTTTTATTTGCTCAATTATATTAATTAGCCCATCTTTGCATGCAGATAACCTAAACAATCTTTTTGCCTTAAAGACTAATACCTATTAAAAACCTATAAAGGGAGCCTTTGCGAAAAGGCTCCCTTTATGATTTTCAGGAGATTAGTAGTTCGTTTCCTCTATCTTTGAGGTGATTCTGCTAATAGCCTCATTCAGTTTGTCTTCGGGTAATATTACGTTAAAATCTCCCCAGAAACCCTCGTCGTAGTTGAAGTGAGTATCCGAGAAAACCGTGCGGGTGGGAAGGGATTCAATGCGTGAGAAGCGGTTCACATTGGCTGTATCTATCTTACAGGTAACCATTTCGAACCAAGTATGTAAAATATTTGTGTTAAAAAGTTGTCTTCTTTTTTTAATTTTAAAATGCAGATCTCCCCGGATATGGTTAATGTAGTAGGTGCCATTCCATTGCTTGTAAGATACCGTATAGGCTACTTTCTGGGGCGTGATCCGTAAATTCCGGCTTTTTCTCTCGACGAACATGCCGGCCGCTTGCTCGATATATTGGGGATTGACCTCAAAGTCCACCCTTAATAAGGCATTATTTTCCATGTCGATATATATCTGTCCCCGATAAAGCGGTTCATTGATACTCTTTCGTTGCTCGAAAGAGATGACGTTAGCAAGTCGATCATCCACTACCGTGATGTCGGTATGGGCGTATGTATAGGGTGAATCCGGGCTAGGATCCAGAAACTCCGGTAACTGTTTCATCAAGTCCAAGACAAGGCAGGAGTAGATACCCGACTTCATTTTTGTGATCAACGTGTCCTTTTCTTGCTCGTTACTAATGCGGCGCATCTTTAGTAGTTTCACTTGATCGGCCAAGGCATTGCTGTGGTAAGATGCCTTATATACCTTAAAAACAGCCTCGGTCAGTCCTACGAGTCCTTTTTTACGTTCAACGCCTTCTCTGTAAAATGTGGTAAGGTAAATCGGGTGCTGGGAATAATTGCTTCTTCTCTCGTCCAGCATCTCCTGTAATAAGCGTTTCGGATTGGTTAGACGCACGATAACTTCTTGGATGGAGATTACTTTAGGCTCTAGGGATAAGACGGTATGTTTATCTATTAACTCCCGACCATCTATCTCTTGGGGAAGATAGCCGATATGAGAGAAACGTACCTTAGATAATCGGAGTGAGTCCGGTAATTTCAATCGGAACTCTCCATTCTGGTTGGTGATGGTGCCGATAGCGGCCTCGCCGATTCCTACCGATCCGAACGCGATTGGCTCATGGGTATATTGATCCTGTAAAGAACCTTCTATCGAGAAATAGGTTTGTATGGAATCGGGAGTTACGGATGCGCTTTTAGGAGCGGAGGGACTCTCTGGCAGATAAAGCAAGAGATGGTTCTCTATCGCACGAATCGCCAGATTTTTATTACCGGTAATAGCGTATATAGCTTCTTGTATCGTATAATCTCCACCTTTTATTGATGTTGTTTGTTCATTATCGATAATCTTACTGTCGTATATAAAAAGATAGCCGGAACGTTCCGTGACGAGTCCCAGCAATTGGTAGATATTTCCTTTTGATTTAGGCAATCGTATGACCTGTCCCAGTACGTTACCATTCTGGGCATTCATAGGGATGAGAGCTACGAATAACAGCAACCATCCTACGATCAGCTGTCTCAAGGTTCGGAAATCATCCATATATTATTTTGTTGCGTACATTTTAGTTTTAACGCCGCGCAGATCAGTTCAGCCATCGTCGCGGGTGAGTTATTATAGAAACTAACGGTCAGCCGTCTATTCTCTAAATCAGCCGTTGTCTTCAATGGCATCTTCGGATATTCCAGATTAATTACATGCAAGATATCTCCTAAGCGCTCATCCTTAAACTGGATACGGCGGGTGTAATCGGAAAATTGTTCGTTATCTTGAGTCGGAGCTACTTGTAAACGGTTGGAGAATAAGGATACGGTTTGACCGGCCTTTACCAGCGTTTGTTCTCCGTTCTTCTTGAGTGTCACTTTCACTAATCCCCGGCGAACGGCCAATTCAAAGGCGCTTTTATCCGAGCTTTTGATATTGAATGAGGTTCCCAATACCTCGATCCGGGCCTGCTCTGTCTCGATTAGGAAAGGACGTTCCTTATTCCCGCTTACATCAAAAAGGGCGTTTCCTAGTAGAGACACCTCTCTTTTTTCTCTTTGGAAATGTTCCGGATAGCTTAACTGACTGTTATCGGCCAGATAAACGATAGACCCGTCTTCCAAAGTCGTGACCAAGGTGGTGGAAGCCTCGTTATTATGCAGGGTGAGCAGAGTGGTTTCCGGTGTCCGTTCTCGTCCAAGGAAAATAGCCGTAGCTACCGATACACAGAGTATAACGATAGCGGCGGCCCATTTCATAAGTCCGATCCGGTATGGGATTTGTGTACCGGAAATTGGCTTATCCAGCAGCCCGTCTTGCTCCAAGCGAGTGTATAATTGTTCCCATGCTTGGTCTGTCTTCAATTTATTTTTTTCTATTTGATTCATAACTGTTAGGTATAATTCTCGATTTCTTTTCTTAGTGTTTGTAGTGCCTTGGTCATTTCCGCTTCTACTGTCTTTATGGACAATGAGAGGCTGGAGGCTATCTCCGCGTATTTCATTCCTTCGAAACGGTGCATCCGAAAGATCCGGAGGCGGCGTTCGGGCAATTTACCTAATGCCCGGTTGACCAAGGATTGCAATTCTTTGTACTCAAGTTGATCTTGCGGGGTATACGATTCGGATTCCGGATTCTCTCTGGCTAAAACCGTATTCCGGTATCGGTATCGTACTTCCCGATGCTCCAGATATTGTAAGGACCGGTTCCGGGTAGCTCCATAAAGGTAGTTCTTGATGGAACGTAAGATTGGAAGAGATTCTCTTTCTTTCCAGAATACATAAAACAAGTCCTGAACGATCTCCTCCGCAACTTCCTGCTCTCCTGTTATACTGGTTGCGTACAGGCAAAGAGGGGTATAATAAAGCCTGAAAATACTTTCGAATGCTTTAATATCCCCTTCCTTGATCTTTTTGAGTACGAACAAATCCATAATAATTTGGTTTCAACAGATAATTGATAATGGACAAAGATAATGATTTGTCCATATCATTGTCGATAGTATATTTACACGGTCAATTTTTATGTTGCTTCTTTAATTTATATACCGCATTCTCCAAAGACTCGGTAGGCTCGATAATGTTGTAAGCTCCCCAGAAGTTCTCGTCGGCGAAGTCCGATACCTTGTCGGATAGAGACTGATCCGCTTTAAAAGACATCCGGTAGGGGATGGAGTTATTTTGTTCTTTACCATCGGTAACGACCATCTCGGATACGATCGTGTAGTTGGTAGAGAAGAGTTTTCGTTTCCAGTCGCATTTAAAGCGAACCTCATTGCGGATATAACTCAGATAGCTCATGCCGTCACGTTCTTTGTAAGTTACGAGGAAAGCTACCTCCACGGGTTTAAATCGCAAGCCAAAAGGCTTTTTGCGGAGGATGGCCTCGGTAGCCTTATTCCGGTCATCCATGCTGAGGGCGAATTCCGCACGGCTGAAGGAAAGCCGTTCCTTATCGATATATAATTTGCCGTAATATAAAGCGTAAGGCAAGATCGCTTGAGGTTGGAAACTGATTACGTAATGCGGTCGGTCGTTTAACATCACGCTTTCTTCCATACGGAAGGCGTAATAAGGTAAGATATTCGGGTCGAGCAATAAATCCGGATTCTTCACCACATCCACGTAAACGGATAGGTTTGGGCCTCCCAATAATTTCACGGCTAATGTGTCGCTAGCCTTCTCGCTCAATAATTTACGTCCTTTATAGATCTGTACCCGATCCCGTTCCACGTTCCTGTCCTTATAGGGAGTTTTGTAAACATCGATAACCGCTTCCGAGATATTGATGTAACGACGGCCTTTTTGTGCGGTCTCCCGGTAGAACCCGGTAAGCATGCTACCTGTGGCGATGTAATTCTTATTTACTTTCTCAATCGCCTCCTCTACGATATATCGAGGATCTCCGGCCCGGATAATGACTTCGCTAAGCGTATTCATGTTCGGTTCGAGTAGTACCGTGCATTCTAATATGTCCTTATCGTTCACGGGGATCAAGCCATTCAAATATCCGATATGCGATACTTCTACTTGTCTGGCATGGAGGCCGTTTTTCACTTTGATAGAGAACTCACCGTCATTATTGGTGATCGTTCCCACGTTGGTTCCCGGAATAGAGATATTTACGTATTCCAGTTTTTTTCGTGTTTGCTTGTCTTTTACTACACCGCTGACAGTGATAAACTCATCGTCTGCGCTATCCTGTGCCTTTATAGAGGTTACACCGCAAGCCAACAGTATCATCAGGATAAATCCCATAGTTTGTTTACAGAGCGCTTTCATATTTGTATTGTTTTAATGGTAAATAATCACTTTGTACTTATAGGATCGCTCAGAAAAGAAATACCCTATGGGATTTATCAAAAAAATCACACAACCTTTTGTCCGGGCTGCAAAGTCAACATTTCTTTAGGTACCGCTTTCTTGATGCTCTCTATTAAAATACCCGCTACGGTATGCCGGATAAAATCTTTACGGGTGACAAAGACGATCTCCCGTGTCGGCTTGGGAATGGCGAACGGACGTACCAATTCTTTCTGCTCTTTACTTAATTGCAGGGTAGCCAATTCCGGGATGAACGTAATACCGTTACCGCTTTCCACCATACGCATAAATGTCTCTAGGCTACCTAAACGGTAAGCGGCTTGGCGAACCTTTACCTTTTCCATCTGGCAGAAACGCATCAGCTGGTCACGGAAGCAATGTCCCTCGTCCAGCAGCCACAACCGCTCGTCGTTGATATCGGCGGTACGGATCAAATCCTTTTTGAAGATAGATTCGTTGTGAGCCACGTATCCGAAGAATTGCTCATAATATAATATATCTCCTTGTAAATTGGATTCAGTGGGTTGGTTCGCTATGATAGCGGCGTCGATTTCCCCGTTTTGCAGGGCGGCCATAGTGGGAGCGGTTTTCATTTCCAGCATACGGATGTCAAGATCCGTATGCTTTTCCGATAATTGCTGGAAAAAGCGAGGTAGCAAATAAGGGGCGATAGTCGGTAGCACCGCTAAGCGGAACGTACCTTTCAATGACTGTTCCTCCTCGTTCACGATATCTTTGATAAGAGAAGCCTGATAGAGGACATTTCTCGCTTGCTCAATAACCTTACGTCCGGCAGGTGTGGGGCGAACGGGTTGTAGGTTTCGATCGAACAATTTAATACCTAGTTCGTCTTCCAGCTTTTGGATCATCATACTCAATGTCGGTTGTGTCACCCTACAATGCTCTGCTGCCTTTGCGAAATGACGATAAGTATCCACCGCTAGGATATATTCGAGTTGCTGTATATTCATAGTACTTAATTTTACAAGCGTTAGAAATTAATGAAGACAAACTTACGGAAAAACGCTGGAATAATCGAATAAAAGTGGAAGAATAAATCAGCTTAATTTGAGTATTAGGCATTTAGGGGGAAATCGGGGAAGTTGGGTGAAAAGCCAAAATACATTTGCTTATCATGGAACAGACGAATGGGCTAACTGGATGATAGATTTACACAGAAAAAATATGTAACTTTGGAGAGTAATTTACAAATGGTTTACAGTCGTATATATAATGAGCTAAAAATTAATTGATTAAAGTATATGTCAGACAGTATCGTCATTATTCCTACATACAACGAGAAGGAGAATATTGAGAATATCATTCGTGCCGTGTTCGGGCTGGAGAAAGTGTTTCATATCTTGGTGATCGATGATGGCTCTCCGGATGGGACGGCGGCTATCGTGAAGGGCTTGCAGAAGGAGTTCCCGGAGCGTCTTTTTATCGTGGAGCGTAAAGGGAAGCTGGGATTGGGTACCGCTTATATCCGGGGTTTTAAATGGGCTATCGAGCATAAATATGATTTTATTTTCGAGATGGACGCCGATTTCAGTCATAATCCCAATGACCTGCCGAAGCTATACGCCGCTTGTACCGCACAGGGTGCCGACGTAGCCATCGGGTCGAGGTATTGCAACGGGGTGAATGTGGTGAACTGGCCGTTGGGCCGTGTGTTGATGTCTTATTTCGCCTCGGTGTATGTCCGTATCGTCACGGGTATGAAGATACAGGATACGACGGCGGGCTTTAAATGTTACCGCCGTGAGGTGCTGGAGACGATCGATCTGGACCGTGTCCATTTCAAGGGATACGCCTTTCAGGTGGAGATGAAGTTTACGGCTTATAAGTGCGGCTTCAAGCTCGTGGAGGTGCCGATCATCTTTATCAACCGTGCCTTGGGTGTCTCCAAGATGAACTCTTCGATATTCGGGGAGGCTTTATTCGGCGTCCTTCAATTGAAATGGTGGAGTTTCTTCAGGAAGTATCCGAGGAAACATGCGAGCCATGCCTAATGAAAACAGAGTTTGACAATTTATAATAGAATAAGAAAGATGAATAAAATATTAATCCAAAATCCGAGAATCATCAACGAGGGCCGTTCTTTTATCGGCTCGGTGTTGGTGGAGGGGGATAAGATCGCGGCGGTGTTCGAGGGAGAGGTTCCCGGGAACGTGCGTGCCGAGGCGAACCAAGTGATCGACGCTACGGGGAAATGGTTGATACCGGGCGTCATCGATGATCAGGTGCATTTCCGGGACCCCGGGCTTACCCATAAGGGGGATATCGGGACCGAGAGCCGTGCGGCCGTGGCCGGTGGCGTGACGACCTTCATGGACATGCCGAACACGAAGCCACAGACCACGACGATCGCCGATCTGGAATGGAAATTCAACCGTGCCGCCGAGGTCTCCCGTGCGAATTACTCCTTCTTCTTCGGTGGGACAAACGATAATATGGACGAGATCCGCAGGCTGGATCGTAGCCGTGTGCCGGGACTGAAACTCTTCCTCGGCTCGTCTACGGGAAATATGCTGGTGGACAAGAAAGACTCGTTGGAGCGTATCTTCGGCGAGGCCGGTATGCTGATCGCCATCCATGCGGAGAAAGAGGAGGTGATCCGGCGTAATATCCAGTATTACACGAACCTGCATGGCGAGGATCTGGATATCTCTTTCCATAGCAAGATCCGTAGCGAGGAGGCCTGCTACCAATGCTCGGCCGAGGCGGTTGAACTGGCTACCCGCTTGGATTCCCGTTTGCATATCCTGCATCTCTCCACGGAGAAGGAATTATCGTTGCTCAGTAACCATCTTCCCTTGAGCGAGAAAAAGATAACCGGCGAGGTCTGCGTGCACCATCTGTGGTTTCATGACGGCGACTACGCCCAATTCGGTAATCGTATCAAGTGGAATCCTTCTATCAAGACGATCGAGGATCGCGCGGCGCTGCGTGAGGCGGTCAATAACAATACGATCGATATCGTGGCTACCGACCATGCCCCGCATCTACCGGAGGAGAAGCAAGGCTCTTGCTTGAAGGCGGCTTCCGGAGGACCGCTTATCCAGCACTCCTTGATCACGATGTTGGAGCTGGCGATGGAAGGCCGTTTCACGTACGAGAAGGTGGTCGAGAAGATGGCGCATATGCCGGCGGAGCTGTTTCGTATCGATAGGAGGGGATACATCCGTCCCGGATACTACGCCGATATCGTATTGATCGATCCGGAGCAGACTTGGACGGTATCGAAGGAGAATATCTTGTACAAATGCGGCTGGTCTCCTTTCGAGGGCTATACGTTCCACCATGGCGTATGGAAGACTTTCGTGAATGGCGAGTTGGCCTATGGCGATGGAGAGGTGAATGACGCCGTGAGGGGTAAGGAAGTCCGTTATCTATAGCAGTAGAGACGGGGCATGCCCCCGTCTCATCCTATCTATTGGATATCGATCAGTTTATGGGTTTGCAGACTTAGTCTCCACCGGGGATGCCGGAGGATGTAATCCACTACCTCTTTCGTATTTTGGCAGGAGCAGGGTTGCAGGAAATGGTACCGTGCGGGGATTTCGGCGTATGCGGACAGGTCTTGCCCGGTATAAACCACCTTTATCTCGTCGACTCTTTCCAATACCACCGGGGCGTTCTCCTTGGGCGAGCAAGTCACCCAGTCGATGCCGTCGGGCAAGGGGCGTGTGCCGTTGGTCTCGATACAGATCTGTTTCCCCGCCTCACGTAAGCGGGATATAAGCGCCTTGTCGATCCACAGGCTAGGTTCTCCTCCCGTCAGGATTACCATCCGTGCGGGAAAGGAAGATACCTTCTCCACGATCTCCTCGTCCGTCATCATTACGCCCTCCTCGTGGAGGGTGTCGCAGAAGCTACATCTCAGGTTGCAACCGGAGAAGCGGACGAATACGGCGGGAGTCCCCGTATGGAACCCTTCGCCTTGCAAGCTGTAGAATATCTCGTTAATCTTCCTCATAGATCGCCGTGTTACCCTCAGACTCTTTTACCTCTACCTTGAAACAAGACGGGATCTGCTCGTATACCCAAAAGGCTATGTTCTCCGCCGTCGGGTTGAAAGGTAAGATATCGTTCAAGTTCTGGTGGTCCAACAGGGATTTCACCGATCTCTTGATATGACTGAAATCGACTACCATGCCATCGGCGTTTAATTCCTTGGAGCGGCAATAAACCGTGATCATCCAATTGTGACCATGTAGATTCTCACATTTGCTGGGGTAGGACAATCTCAAGCTATGGGAAGCGGAGATCTCCATACGTTTAATTACGGTATACATACGATAATAATGTTTATACGATAAATAATAATGTACCTAATGTCACCTCGGCACACAAAAAAATCCCGGATATTAATCCGGGATGCAAATATACGAAATATTTAGTTTGTTTGTACGACACTTGTCTACGATCGGTAGAGACAGGCGGTACGTCGATCGGCTATGCCTCTTGGTTCAGCGCCTTCATCGAGAACAGGAAGGTCGTTCCTTTGCCCTCGCCCTCGGACTCGAACCAAAGCTTTCCTCCATGAAGCTCCACGAAGTCCTTGCAAAGCATCAATCCCAGACCGGAGCCTTTCTCGTTCTTCGTCCCGTAGGTCGTGAAATGCGAGTCTTGTTTCAAGAGCTTGTCTTGATCCTCTTTCTTGATGCCCTTGCCGGTATCTTTCACGCTAACGGTTACGAAATCCCCCTCGGAGCGTGAGGATAAGGTGATCGTGCCCCCCTCGAAACTAAACTTCATGGCGTTAGAGATCAGGTTACGGATAATCGTCTTGAGCATATCGATATCGACCAAGCCTACCAGCTCTTTATCCAGATTTTCTAGGATAATCTTCACGCCTTTTTGCGCCGCCATCGGGATATACATCTCGGCGGTACTGTCGATGATACTGTTTATGTCGGTCTGTTGCTTATATACGTGCTGCTTGTTCAAGCGGTTCTTGGCCCATTTCAGCAGGTTGTCCAGCAAGAGGAAGATCTCCTCGGAGGTCTTGTTCATCATCTGGATCATCTCGTACACCTCGTCGCCTACCCGCTCCTTGTCCACCATCATCAAGATGGCGTTATTCATCATTTTCAACGAGCCTAGCGGGGAACGCAGGTCATGGGCGATAACGGAGTATAGCGTATCCCTAGACTCGATCGTGTTCTCCAGCTCGGCCTTGATGCGCTTGATGCTGTAAAGCTCGTAGCGGTGGGCCACCCTCTTCACCAGCTCCTCACGTTGGAAAGGCTTTGTGACGTATTCGGTGGCGCCCAATTGGTAACCTTTCACGATGCTTTGCATATCGCTTAGGGCGGACATGATAATCACGGGTATATCCGTAGTCTCGGGATTGCTTTTCAGATGCTGGAGGACCTCATATCCGTCCATCTCAGGCATCATGATATCGAGTAATATCAGATTTGGGTGTTTCTCGTTAGCTATGCGTAGCGCTTTTGTCCCGCTGTCGCAAGTCAAAAGCGTATATCCCTCTTTCTTCAGTATGGCTTGTACTAGCATGACGTTTGTAGGGACATCATCTACGATAAGAACTTTATACTCTGAGGCCAATTTATCCATTGTATCTAAATTGTGTTCTAGTTTTCTTGATATTCAAATAGTATCAATAGCGCAAAAGTATTAATTAAAGTCGACATATAACGACTATTTATCCATCTATTTTTTTATTTTTTTATCCCGCACCTCGTTTGGCTTTTTCCCAAGCGCCTGTGCCTTTATGCTTAGCGAGATAGCTATACCCTCGTATGACATTGATATTCATGAATAAAAAGTAATAAGGAATGAATAATAGCTTGTTCCGGATGTTCCGTTTTTCCATTTTATACCCCAAGTATCCCAGCAGGTAAAACGCTAATTGCAGGGCAAGGATGACCGTGTAAAGGGTATGCCCGGTACAGGCAAGGAGCAGGTTGAGGGGCAGGAGGGCGAAGAGCACGACCGGCGTCAGCGTCCAGCGCAGTACCCGGTGGCTGATGTATTGGAAGCTCAGTATCCCGTACCGGAAGATATTCAATAATCCCCGTAGCCGCCATACCGATTGCAATCCTCCGGCCGATATGCGTACTTTACGTTTCTCCTCCTCCCGCATGTTCAGGGAGGCGCTCTCGAGGGCGTACGCCTCTTTGCTGTAGGCGATCTTGTAGCCTCTCATCGCTATGCGCAGGGAGAGGATGAAATCGTCCAGCAGGGTATCCGGGGGCATCTGCTCGAAGAGGGAGGTACGGATGGCGAAGAGCTCGCCTGCCGCCCCGACGGCGGAGTATAGGCGGTAGTCCAGTCGCTTGAGGGCGGACTCGTATTTCCAGTATATGCCTTCTCCGGCGGTGGCTCCTTGCTCGGCTTGTATCTCTACCCGTTTCTCTCCGGCCACGCAGCCTACCCGTGGGTCGCTGAACTGGCGTATGATCTCCTTGATGGCGCCCTTGTTCAGCATCGTGTTGGCGTCGGTGAAGATGACGTAGGGGGTATTGACGTAGGGGAGGGCTCGGTTCAAGGCGGCGGTCTTTCCTTGTCGCCGCGGTTGGTACAGTACGGTGACCTCCGGGTACTCTTTCAGTCTTTCATTCGTGTTGTCATTGCTTCCATCGGTGATCCAGACCAGTCTCAGCTTATCCGCCGGATAATCCAGTTGTCTGCAATTCACCATCTTGCTCGCCACGATCGCCTCCTCGTTGTAGGCGGCTATCAGCAACGTGGCCTCCGGTAGTGTCTCGGGAAGGCGGGGGAGCCGGGGTTTAACGAACAGCTCCTTGATCTTTACCATAAGGTATAATACGATCCCATACCCCAGATAGGTATAGAAAACGATCCCGATGCCGATCCAGAAGAGGATCTCAATGACTTGACAGCTCTTTTCCATAATTCATATCCTTGTTGATTGCGATTAATCCGTTTATTAATCCCTTGCCTAGCGCCCCGATCAGCCGGAATTTCCCTTTTACGAGATAGATCGAGAGGCGTTTCGGGAAAGCCACTAGGGTTTGGTAGATGTATGAGTAAATCCTTTCATCCCTTTTATCGATCGATCGTTTGGCGAATAAAAGGCGGTTGCGGGTATGATAATAGACCTGAAGCGGACTTTGTTTCCCTACGCTCATGCTCTCCTTATGATAGACGGTGGAGGTAGCCTCGTACCAGATTTTCAGCCCGGCCCGCCTTATTTGCACGCACCAGTCCAGCTCCTCGTAGTAAAGGAAATAAAATTCCGGCATCCGGCCGAATTTCGTGAGATCGGTGGTCCGGATCATCATGGCCGCGCCGTGGGTAAAGGCCGTCTCGCCAGACTTGTTGAATTGTCCTTGGTCGATTTGTCCATGCCCTATATTGCTATTACGGAGGGTGACTGGACTCATTGGCGTGGAGCCTGCGTATTGTAACCTCTGTTTCTCTGGCCAACAAGTTATTTTCGGGGATACGGCCCCGATTTGTGGATCGCTATCCAGTGCGTTCACCAAGTTTTCCAATATGGGACAAGTAATGATCGTATCATTATTAAGAAACAATAAGTACTCACCTTTAGCCTGTGATATCCCGAGGTTATTGCCACCGGCGAATCCAATGTTTTTCTCACTCCGTATAACCTGTATGTCTGGAAACTTGGATTGGAGAAGCTTATGTTCCAGAGGATCGGTGGAAGCGTTGTCTATGATAATAATCTCATGAAGATAAGTCTCATGGATAGCCAAGGATTCGATCATCTCGACGGTATCTTTCAATCCGTTATAATTGATAGTGATAATGGAGACTTTTTTAAGCATGGCTTTCTTCTTTTTTTGTCGTTATGTCATGAGGAGTGTTCTGGAAGCTCGTGTCCTTGTTTTTTATCCGGATGAATGAGGCTATATATCCTTTTGTCAATATGAAAAAAAGGAAGGGAAGCTTCGATAAGTTCCTGTAGAGCTTCCGTGTATGCATCTTGCGGGGAATGGCCAGCCAATAGGTGAGGGCCCCTCCTGTAATCAGTGCGAGCCATTTATAGGCGAGGTGGATATCTTGTATGCTCCAGATCAGCATGAAGATGACAGGGATAAGGATTTTCAGTATCCGTGGAAAAGGAATCCATTGAAAGAGCTTATCCATGTAATTCCTGTTTAGCGAATGCTTGTTGAAATGCTTCAAGATAAGGCCGAACGCTACCAATTGGGCGTGGAACCAGCGGGAGCGTTGGCGGGCCATCACCTCCTGCCGGGAGGTTTTCTCGTCGTATACATATATGTTGTCCGCATAGTCGACGAAGATATTTTGTGCGGCCAAGAATATCTCCAGTTCCTTATCCTCGGCGAATGTCTCGCATTTCCTCATGTGTGTCTTGAGCCATCCGAGATCGAATACCATACCGGAACCGATCAAGGAGGAAGATATCCCCACATTGACACGTCCTTTCCTGAAAATCGTGTTGTTGATTTCCTCCGAAAGTCCATCCCAGATCGCTATAGACGTATTCTCGTTCTTGAGGGTCCGATGTGCTTGAAGGACGATGCTATCTTGGGTGATCGTGTTTATGCGGGTCAGGAAATCGGTATCCGTCATATTATCAGCATCCATGATTACGACCTTGTCTGCGCTATTGCCTATATATTCCAATGCGTACGTGACGGATTTATGCTTCATGCTATGGTCGAAGTCGGGCGTAAGCAGCTCGATCGGTAATTCGGCCAATGCCTTGTTCGTCTCCGGGAGCATATGATCGGATACTACGATCACCCGGTATTTATCCTTTGGGTAATCTTGCTTGATAAAACTCTTGGCAGATTCGAGTATGACGGCGTCTTCCTTATAGGCGGCGAATATCACGGCAAAAGTCTGGAATTGAATATATTGGGTTTTCCTGCGCTTCCTCTTTAGAAAGGAGGCGAGCGTGAAGAATAGGTCATAGCCGGTGAGAAGGGCCGTAAGAGTAAAGAAGAATATATCGATATAGATTAACAATCGCATTCGTTTTTTCGCAAAAGTAATATAATTTTCAACAAGTCTTTAGTGGCGACTGCTTTTTTGTCATATTTTTTTGGAAAGTAGGATACCGATACATGTTAAATAGGTCGTACCCCGATAGATTTGTTGAATTTCTAAGAAAGTTTTCTGTTTTTCCGGTTTTAATTTATTATTTTTGTCAAAAATTATGATTGGTCAAATGTGGTGTTTAATGCTGGTTAAATGGATGCGGTCATGAATGAAAGCCCTTTGATATCGGTTATCGTTCCAGTCTACAAGGTGGAATCCTATCTGCCCAAATGCCTTGATAGTATTTTAGCGCAGACTTTTGAGGATTTCGAGTTGCTTCTGATAGATGATGGCAGCCCGGATCGTTGCGGAGAGATTTGTGACGAATGCGCCGGGAGGGACGAGCGGGTAAGGGTCTTTCATCAAGAGAACGCAGGATTGAGTTGCGCCCGGAATACGGGATTACGGCATGCTAGGGGTACTTATATAGCTTTTGTCGATTCGGATGACTACATAACCGCGGATTATTTGGAGAGCTTATGTGAAATGCTGCCGGCGAATAAAGAATGTATAGGTGTTGTTGTAGGGGGATTTGACAAGCTATTACCTGATGGTAGCTTGGAAAGGATCCATGTCCCGGAGAGGGATCTATCTCCTGAAATGTATGGTTGCTTCCTCACGGAACTAATGGGCAAGCATGTGATGTACGCTTGCATGAAGCTCTACGATAATCGGCTTATCCGGAAATGGAAACTTCAGTTCGTCCCTTCCATATCTGGTTTGGAAGATATGCTTTTCATGCTGGACTATCTTGCCTATGCGGATTTTGTATCGATCCGCGACTGTTCCGGCTATGTATATCGGGTAGGTTATTCCATGGATACGCTCTCAAGATGTATTAAGGATTTCCCGAGCGAGTACGGCGCTTTCTCTCAATTTTTGAGCAGGGTTTGCCTTTTTAAGGAAAGATATCGTCTGGAGGATCGCTCCTTGAGTAAAACATGGGACTCTTTGACCGTATTTTTCCATAAGATATTGCTGGCGATTTACAAAGAGGAGAATGCCTATACGCAAGAGGAACGCTTGTTCTTCTTGCGGCAATTGCTTTTTTCCGATGGAAGCTGGATTAGGGAGTATTTCTTACCTCAATATAAGGCAGACCGACTCGGTAAGTTCTTGCTGGTGCATGTTGGGGCTGGTGCTTTCGATGCTTGGATGAGCTTGTTGACTGGTATAAGGTTTAAATATATGTTTGGAGCGAGAAAATGAAAAAAGAATCAGTTTTGCCGGAGATCGTGCCTGCCAATAAGGAGGAGATCGTATATTCGATAATCATCCCTCATAAAAATATCCCGGACTTGCTACGGCGCTGCTTGGATTCCATCCCTCAAAGGCCGGATATACAGATCATCGTAGTGGATGACAATAGTTGTTCCGATAAGGTAGACTTCGCTCATTTCCCGGGCCGGGAAAGAGAGGGAGTAGAGATTGTCTATACCCGTGAAGGGCTAGGCGCCGGATATGCCCGCAACGTGGGGCTGAGGCATGCGAAAGGGCGTTGGTTGTTGTTTGCGGATGCTGACGATTATTTTTTGCCTGATTTCCTTGAGATGGCGGATCGATATAAAGACTCGGACCTGGAGCTTATCGTGTTCCGGGCGGAAAGTGCGGACTCGGAATCTCTTGAACCCATGAGGCCTCGACAGAGATGTCATGATGACTTGTCGGAGAACGTGGATTGGGAGCGGATCCGCTTCAGGATATATGCACCTTGGGCAAAGATGATATCACGGCGTTTTCAGGTGGCTCGTCAATTATCGTTTGAGGAAATCCCCGTGGCGAATGACATGATGTTCTCGGTTTACACGGATTATTATGCCTGTCGGGTTGCCGTATGCTCAGGTAGCATCTATTGCGCTACGGTTCGTCAGGGCTCCTTGGAATATGGTTTAGTGCTGGATCATTTGCTGCTGCGTGTCTCTAAGTCATGCCGGTTGAATCATTTCTTGCGTAAACAGGGGGTGGTGGACAGGTATAGCGGAAGCTTTACTTACGTACATGCTTGCAAGACCGGTTTCGGGAGAAAGGAGTATTACAAGGCGCTGTGGATTTATGTGCGGGAGGAGCGCCCGGAGCTTGTCTTGAGGACTTTCAAGAATTTGCTGAGAGATAAGGTAAAACAGATTTTTAAATGAAAACACGGTATCATTGATGTCTGAATCTCGGGTAAAGAAAAGTTTCCAGAACGCCAAGGTGAATGTCTTTTTTTATCTCATCACCTTGTTTTTGTCTTTTTTCTCACGGAAGATATTCCTGGAGCGATTAGGAGCTGATTTCATCGGGTTGACGGGTACGTTGCAGAACTTGTTGGGTTTCTTGAATCTGGCGGACTTGGGTATCGGGGCCTCTATGGGGTATATTCTCTATAAACCTTTGTTTGAGAAAAATCAAGAGAAATTGCGTGAGATTATTTCGGTCTTGGGGTATTTGTATCGTTATGTAGGTTTGTTTATTTTGATAGCCGGTGGAATATTAGCGCTTTTTTTACCGCTTATATTTGAGGATACGAGTATAGGAATAGGTGTTGTTTATTTCGCTTATTTCTCTTTTCTGGTCTCTTCCTTGATTGGTTATTTTATCAATTATCGTCAGTTTCTTTTGGGTGCGGACCAGCGGAATTACGTGGTTACGGCTTACTCGCAGACGGCGAATCTGGTGAAGACCTTGTTGCAGATGGCATTGGTCTGTTATGTCGGCAGCTATTATCTGTGGATAGCGGTCGAATTGGCTTTTGGTATCCTATATTCGGTCATATTGAATTGGAAGATCAATCAAGTATATCCGTGGTTGAAGTGCAGTGTCGCTCTCGGGAAGGAGAAATACCCTGAGAACAAGATTATCATGCAAAAATCACGCCAGTTATTCGTGCATGTCTTGGCAGGGACAGGTCGTACGCAATTGCTCCCGTTCTTGATTTACGCCTTTACTTCCTTGAAGCTGGTGGCTTATTATGGGAATTATATGTTGCTGATCACGAAACTCAGCCAATTGGTGAATAACTTTCTGGGCAGTACTGGCGCCGGCGTGGGCAATTTAATCGCCGAGGGTGACCGGAAGCGGATCCTGCAGGTCTTTTGGGAGCTCAACTCGTTGCGTTTCGTGATAGCCGGATTCTTTGCTTTTGCTCTTTATCACTTGATTGATCCGTTCATTACGGTTTGGCTGGGAGCCGAGTATGTATTGCCACGTTCCGTGTTGATTATTATCTTGGCCAACTTTTTCGTGAGCCAGTATCGGGGAACTATCGACCAGTTTATCAACGGCTATGGCTTGTTTCATGATACGTGGGCACCTGTCACTACGCTTGCCATTACGGTGATCGTGGCCTTGATAGGGGGTAGCCTGTGGGGGTTGTCGGGGGTTTTACTGGGTGATATAGCCAGTTCGCTGACGATCATTTGCGTATGGAAAGCCTATTTCCTGTACAAGGAAGGTTTCCGGATGCCGGTATTCCTGTATTGGAAGAATGTAGGGAAATATACGGCCTTGTTCTTGTTGTCTTGGGCGGGGGCAGACGGCATATTGCGTCTCTTTCCGCTATTCGATCCTTTTGGTGGATACGTAGCATGGACGCTTTATGCCATCTATTCGTCAACCATCTTCCTTGCGATATTCATTCCCCTGTTCTACTTGTTTTCCGATGGGATACGGCATCTGCTACGGCGGATACAATCCCGCATATCTTCCTAGGCTACTCAGCGCCGCCGAGAGTATCAGCCCCCAGCCCAGCAGGTTCAAGGGGCCGGGCGAGGGGTGGACGAGAGCGAGAGTATCGCCCCGATAGCCGCCAACGCCGCCTCCCGCATGTCTAGCAGGAGGGAGAGTGCCGCCAGCAGGAAGAGGCTGGCCAAGGCGAGCAGGCGGAAGTGGGGGAAAGGGGGGCGTGGGTTCCGTGGGAGTGTCGGTCGTGTCATGGGGCGGTTGTTTTTGGGGCGTGTGAGATCCTAGGTTTAGCAAGAAATCCAGCAGGCTGCGGACGAAGGCTAGTATTTGTCGTATCTTATTCATATCAATTGTTGTTTTTTAGGGATGAGTAAATCGGTTCGATCTCGCGGCAGAGCTGCACCAGCGTCTCCCGGTAGCGCTCCCGGTTGTCGCCGTTCAGCTCGCTGATGTAGGGGCTGTAGGCGATGGCCTTGGCGTAGTCGGCGGGGAAACGGCTCATGGCGGCGGCCTGCGGGTAGGAGCAGACGAGGAGGCGGGCGAAGTCGAGGTAGGAGTTGCGTGCCGAGTCGTAGCGGCGGAACAGCAGCTCGCCCCGCTTGTACCGGGCGGTGACGCGGCCCCCGTGCCAGAAGGCGTTGCTCGCCCCGTAGCCGGTAATGCCGAAATGGTTGTTGGCCTCCCGGGCTAGGCGGGAGGTGCCCCAGCCGCTTTCTAGGGCGGCTTGGGCAAGGAGGATGATGGGGTTTAGGTGGAAGCGGTCGCCGGCGGACTGGGCGTCGGCAAGGTGGGTGGAGATATAGGCTTGTTTCATGATATATACGATGAATTATGATTTGATTTTTCTTGGAAAATTAATCTTAAATTACTATCTTTGAATAAGTTAATAAATAAACAGCATCAGTATGGAAAAGCGGGAGACCGGTGTCGGCGCCTATTATTTTTGTGATATAGCGATGAGTTATTTTCCCTTATTGTCGAAGAAGAAAGCCTCGGATAAGCTGTCCCGGTGGATACGTGTCAGCGGAAAGTTGATGGAGCGGCTGGAGGAGTGCGGATGGCATCCCCGCCAACGGATCTTATCGCCCCGTCAGCGGGAGTGCATCGTTTCTCATCTAGGGGAGCCCTGAGTCAGATTTCGTCGGGGGATTCGCTGTCGCCTCCTCCCGGGGCGGGTGCGTCGGGCACGATCTTCTCGAACTTGGCGAGGCCGGTGACGCTCTTTAGCGTCACGCTCGGACGGAAGACGATCCGGGGACGTTTGATGAGGGAGGCGTTGAAGTCGGACTCCAGCTTGGTGCCCTTGCTGCCGATCACGGCTTGGAAGTGGCCGAGATCGCCTAGCTGGACGGTCTCCCCTTTCTGGAGGCGTTGCTTGAGGATGTAGAGGAGGCCGTCTACCACGACCTGCACGTCACCCCGTGAGGCGGTGCTGCGGTCGGCGATCTGGTCGCACAGCTCCTCGAAATCGCAGGTGCCGGTGGACTTGTTCACGGCGTAATACAACTTGGAGCCGGCGGCGGCTCCCTTGGTCATGTCTTTTCGTAAGACTAATCGGTACTTGATCGGCATAATGTCTGGTGTTTTTTTGATTACGTTGTAAAGGTACGACATCCCCCGGAGGGGATTCCGGTCAACGGGGATGAAGGGGGGCGAGGTCGGGTGAATGGGGGTAAAGAGGTGGATTTTGAGTGAATAACGCTTGGTTTTCTAACGAAATAAGCGTATGTTTGCTCAATCAAAATTCGATTGACATGAAAAATTTACGGTATGAAAGAGAAAGACTAGCGGCGAGACGTGAGAGGTGAGTCCCGTGAACGGGCGAAGTGCCAGCGTGAGACGTTGGGCAAATATTTTTACGATTTGTCAAAACTGACGTTCACGGCATTGGTGCTGGGTGGAATAGCTATGTTATTCCAATCGGAAAAGATAGAGATAAGTATGATTGGAATGTTCATGGTAGGGAGCTTGTTCTCTGTCGGGTTAGCTTTCTGTGGTAATAAAATCTTGAAATAATAAAGAGCTATGAATCCATTGACATTTCTTTTCGGGGTAATGCTATTGATACTTGTGGTGTTTATCGTTTGGATGTACACGCCATCCGGCAAGCGTTGGTTGGATAGCATGAAATAAAAGGACTATCGTGTTTCCGGTCCGAACACTACTGTGTTTGGCTTCGGATACTACTGTGTTGGCTTCCCAACGCAATAGTGTTCGGCGCCAAACACGGTAGTGTTTTTTTTGTCTCCCCCCTATATTCCCTCCGGCTGGATACTTTGGCTTTGCAATTCCCGGGCGATACGGTCGCTTAGGGCGAAGTGATTCTCGAGCGTGGCTTGTAGGAGCAGGCGTTCTTCGGGTGTCGCCGCCGTGCGGACGGACTCCAAGGCCCGGGCTAGCTTCCGGCGTGCGAAGGACTCGCCGTAGAGGAGCACTTGGAAGCGGGTCTCGCCGGGAAGCCGTTCGTCCGGTACCGGCCCGGTATCTTGCGGCGTGGAGGCCCGGAGGGAGAGGACAAGGGCGGAGAGCCGCTCGTCCGCTATCCCGTCCGGGTGCTTGCCCTCGGACAGGAGGTGGAGCAAGCGGGCGTGTTCCGGGTCCTCTAGGGGAAGCTCGTTGTCCGCCAGTTCGCCAGAGACCCATGCGGGCAGGGAAATCTCGCTTCCGTCGGGGGCGTAGAACATCCGGTCATGGTGCGTGAGGCAAAAACGCAGTAACGCCCTTTCTCGTGGCAGGGCGTGCGTGAGGCCTGCGACTTTCTTCCTCAGTGCCGCTGCCGCTACGCTTTTCGGGTCTGTGGCGACAGACATTTCCTGCCGTAATACCTCCATCGGTATACCCGTCGCCCCGGATAGCTCCCCAAGCCTCCGGTACACGGCCAGCGGGGAGGAGAGGAGGCCGATCTCGCCCAACGCCCCGTTGATGGCGGTGGTGTCCGTGCGAGGGCGGGAAGCCGCTTGGCGGATGCGGTAGGAGAGGTAATCGAGGGTACCCTCCCGTGCTAGGCGTGCCAGCTCGTCGCTCCCTTTCCGGCGGTACACCTCGTCCGGGTCCATGCCGTCGGGCAGGGGAAGCAGGCTGACGGCGCATCCCTCGGACAGGAGCATATGGGCGCACCGGACCGTGTTCTGCCGTCCCGCCGGATCGGGATCGAGAGAGAGCGTCACCTGCCCGGCCAGCCTCCGTATCGCCCGGATATGCTCCTCGGTGAGCGCCGTGCCGCATAGCCCCACGGCGTACCGTATGCCGGAGGCGTGGAAGGCGAGCACGTCCTTGTATCCCTCGCAAAGCAGGATGCGCCCCTCGGAGCGAACGGCCTTCACCGCCTTGTGCAGGCCGTAGAGGATATGCCCCTTGTGGTAGGCGGGACTGTCGGGGGAGTTGACGTATTTCCGCCCCTTCTCCGACGGGGTAAGGCTCCGTCCGGCGAACCCGGACACCTGTCCCCCGGTGGTGTGTATCGGGAAGACGAGCCGGCCTAGGAAGGGGCGGAACGCTTGGGGGACGTCGGGCGGGCAAAGTCCCACGCCGAAGCTGCGGTAGGTCTCTTCCAGCCCTTGGCGATCCGCCTCCGTACGTGCCGTCCCCGCGAGGTCGCCCGGCAGCAAGCCGCCGGCGAACGAGGCGTTCGCCAGCAACAACGCTTCCCGCTCGTCCCGCCGCCGCTCACGACCAGCGGCGGCGGTCTCTTCCACCTCGATATTGTATTTGCGTGCCAGTAGGCGTACTGCCTCCTCGAAGCCGCATCCCTCCATGTGGCACACGAGCCGTATCGGGTCCGCCGCCTCGCCGCAACTGAAGCACTTCCCGATGTTCCTCGCCGGGGAGACGCGGAAGGAGGGATGTCGCTCGTCGTGGAACGGGCACAGCGCCACGAAGTCCTTCCCCGAGCGATGTAGCGTGAGGTAGTCGGAGGCTACCTCGTCGATGCGGGCCGTCTCCCGCACCTTGCGCAGCGTATCGTCCGTCAGCATTCGAAGAGGCCCTTTCCCTTCGGTTTAGGCTCCGCCGCCCGGGCCTTGCGGACACACGCCGGCTGGGTATCGTCCCAGAAGGAGGTCACGCCCTCGTTGTGCATGAAGCGCACGTGCCCCAGCTCGCCTTGGCGGTTCTTGGCCAGCAGGATCGTGCCCCTCCCCCGGGTAGGCAGGTGCGTATCCGGGTCCTCGTGTATGTTCACCACGGAGAGGCGGCTGATGAAGGCCACCGTATCGGCGTCCTGCTCGATAGAGCCGGAGTCCCGGAGGTCGGATAGCTGATGCTTGAAGGAGTACGTCCCCCTCGTCTCGCAGTTGCGGTTCAGCTGGCAAAGCAGCACGATCGGTATCTCCTCGTCCATCGCCGTAATCTTGGCTTTGCGGGTGATGTTCGAGATGGCCTCGTTCGGGGTTTGCCCCTTGTCGTCCCGGTTTACCAGCTGCAAGTAATCGATGATGGCGAGGGAACACTTCCCTTGTCGCCTTCTGAGGGAGATATCGCAGCGTATCTCGTCTATTTGGATGTCCGAGCGTTGGTTGATACATATCGGCAATTCTTTCAAGAGGAGGCTCGCCTCCTCCAAGGCCCTCATCTCCTCCTCGGTGGCGGTTCCCTTGTCGATCTTCGAAGGCTCCACGTTGGCTATCTGGCCCAGCATCCTGAAGATCAGCTGTTCCCTCGACATCTCCAGACTGTAGACGCAAACCGGTACCCCTTGCTTAGCGGCGTTCACCGCCATGAAAAGAGCGAAAGCCGTCTTTCCCATGCCCGGGCGGGCGGCGAACACGTGGAGCGAGCCTGTCCGCAACCCTCCCATAAGCCTGTCCAGTCCTCCCAGCCCGGTATGGATACCCGCCGTACCGCCCCGGGCTACCCGCTCGCGTATCTCCCGTACCCGTGCCATGGCCTCGGCGGTGGCGGTAGGCATGTCCGGTATCTCGTGGGTGAGGGAGAGCTGCTCGCCCAGCTCGTCGGCCACCGTTCCCAGCTCCGATATCAGCTTTTGCGTATCCCGGTCGTCGGCCGACGCCTTATGTGCCAGCTCGTGGCACCTCAGGATGAGCTGCCTTGCCACGAAAGCTTCCCTTATGTACTGGCAATGCTGCCGTACGAACTCTCCGCCTATCTCCATGTAGCCGTCTTGCCGGGCCAGCTCGAAGAGGTCGGGCAACTGCCCGGCCCTCTCTGGCGAGAGCCTCCGTATCTCTTTCTCCACCGAGAGTATATCCGTTCCTTCCCCCTTCTCGTGAAGGTTGAGGTAGGCCTCTATCGCCAAGGTGATATCCGGGTGGGTGAACATCTCGGGCCTTATCCTGAAGGCGATCTCGGGAAGGCTCTTGCGTGAGGCCAGCAGCCCGAAAAGCAGGGCTTTCTCCGCTTTCCGCTCTTGTGGCAGCGTGAGGCTGGCGGGGATTTGTTTGAATGAGGTGTTATTCATGTCGATCGATAAATAAGTTTGTATAATTGATGATCTCCACGGCAAGTCCGCAGGTGAATTTCTTCTTGGTGATCACTTTCTTTTCCGCCAAGTCGTTCAGGTTCTTGCGCAAGGCGTAGACCGAGCAGTTCAAGAAGGCTGCCATCTCGGGTATCTTTACGATGCATTGTCCCTCCTTGATGGCATACTGCTCTCCATTCCACATATACGAGTACCCGCTATAGCTGGCCTTGCTGTACAGGTAGAGCATGATACCGGTCTTCACCGAGGATTTCTTGTCCTTGCAATAATCCTTGATAAGGATACTCAGGAACTGTCTGGGGTATCGGGTGTAGCCATTCCGACGCAAATCGTCAGGGCTAAATAGTTTAGACATAGGTCGATAGGATTATACCCAAGGGGCGTTGTCTGGTTCCTTTTCTATTTTCGCACCGCATTTCGCACTACGTTTCGCATGACCAACCGTTTGATTTGTAGCGTATTGGATAAAAATGGTTATCTTTTTTCGCACTGCGTTTCGCACGACTATATATAAGTATATTAGTAAAGATAAGAAAAGAGAAGAGGCGACGCTACGCCGCCATTCTTTTTTTAAACAAAATTCCATGATGTTCAGATAGCTTTTTCACAATGGACGTAAATCGTAACGGAATGAATGTTCCACTCTTTTTATGTAGATCGTGATGGTTAAATAAATAGTAAATTCATTCCACAAAGATCGGTATAATATTTAATAAATACAAAGTATTTTATGCTTTAAATATATGTTTATAAATATGCTTATTTGTTCTTTATAGTTTGAATAAATTACTAAATTCCGGAAGGGATAGTGTATTGTGTACTGAATGTTCATGTATATTATTTTCTATGAATTTTTTTTATATTCCCCCCTGTTAGAATTGCCAATAAGGTTGGGTGGAATTTATTCAGATAATAGAATAATAGATAGTAAGTCACGATTATGAGGCTAGGAATAAAGAAGTATAATAATATCATGGAAAAATTGCTATCTTTAAGAACCAAAATTGTCCTACGAACATGCTCGTGTTGAAAAGACCTGAATATGCGCTGATAAGGTCTTTCCATTTGTAATCTTCGATAAGTAAATTATTACCTGAGAAAAGGCTGGCAGTATAAGGTATTTTCTGGGCAATGTAATATTTGCCTATAAAAGATCGATCGCTTTCAATACCCTTTCCATTTGTGTTTTCCAAGATAAATCTTGAATTGAATGCCGGATCTCTTCTGGGCTATATTTTTGTTGCTTATAGAAGGAAATGATCCGGGGGATATCGATGGGAGTCTCGTCTGCACTTACCTTGAGGATATAAGGCTTGTCCTCAAAGTCATTATCGATCTCGGAGTAGATGAAGGGGAGTCCCCGTGCGGCGTATTCCCTGTTTTTTAGTGTCTTGATACGGGTGATTTTACTTCGGTGGCGGGCGAGGCTGCCAATTCCCATGTCTGCGTTCTCAAACAGGGCATCCAGCTCTTCTCCATGCTTGGCTCCATGGAGGATAACGTATTGGCTTAACCGGGTGTCGTGCCGTAAAAGAGGGAGGATGGAGTTCTCTTCCTGTTGCCCGAAAAAGTCTCCGACCAAATGAAAATAGACCTTGTATTCCGGATCGTTCGCGTAATAATTTAGCAATCCGAGTATCAGGCGGTCGAATCCATGATATAGATGGATCTCCGCTACACCGATCAGATGAAGCTCGTGGATCGTATCATTCCGGTGCTGTTTCAGTTTGATACGGGAGAAATCTATCCCATTTGATATCCGTATCGTATCTATTCCGAATATTTGCTCGTATTCGGTAAAAGTAACGATACGGTGTAACTGCTTGGCTAGTTGCCGGCGAAAACATTTATCGATTAGCAATTCCATGTTCTTGAGGGGTATGTTATCCTCGTGATCGTATGGATAGGTCGGTATCTCCATGACGATCCGGATATTCGCTTCCTTCATTTTCCGTGCCATGCGGATGGTGAACGGGTTGGCGTTATGATCCGATCGCATGTAAACAAACTCTATCCTATTCTGTATAGCGTATTGGGCGATGGAGTCGAACTCGATACGTTTTAATATCTTTCCCTTTAGTCCGTTCCCATATTTACGTATAGGCATATCATCCACCCAACGTGTCTTGTAGCCATTCTCGTCTGACGAGAAGTGGCACAAATGTACCTCATGCCCCAGCTCTCTCAGTGCGTCTATCTGATAAGATATTTTCTTGCTGATGCCGTTCGCTGGATTGAAACCATGGAAGACAAGGAATAGGATATTCATGCTCGTTTTTTATTAAGCTTTGATGAGACGTTTGAAAAGCAATATTAGTAAATTCTTTGTCGAGACATATTCCCTGTATTTGCGGATGTATTGGCTAGCCACGTACAACCGGTCTTTCAAGGGGAGGCGATAGGATAGCCAGGCCGCTGCGTCGAGCATCTGGAAAAGGTATTTATCTATGGTCGCCTTTGTTATCGGATGATCGTTGGCGTAAGCTAGGAGATGATCGCTAACGATAAAATAGCAATCCATGTTTCTCCGGGAGAATCGCCGGGTCATGATTGAGTCTTCCCTGAGCCTCCTCTTGAAAAAGCGGTCGTTTATACGCATTATGCGTCTTGCCTCCAAGTACAATATGCAGGTGAATAATTGATCCTCATGGATGATTCCCGGGAGGAACAGGTTCTTTGTCTGCCTCAAATGGTTCAAGTTTATGAAGTTAAGGCAGGCGGAAGGGGTATAGCATTTGTTATCCAATAGGATATTTAATAGGTCGATGCCGTTGTACAGCTCATTCTCGTCCGTATAGTCGTCACGGTCGTACGTTAGGTTAATCGAGAAGTCATGTTCCTTATTTAGGATATCTGCGTCGAAGAAAACAAAATCAAGGTTGTTCTTCTCGCATTTATCGAGACAGGTCTCCAAGGCCTTCGGCTCAAGATAGTCATCGCTGTCCATAAAATAGATATAGCGTCCGGAAGCGAGCGCAATCCCCCGGTTCCGGGTGGCCGATAGGCCTTGGTTCTCTTGCGAGTATATTTGGATCCGTGTATCTTCTTCCGATAGTTTTTGAATGATATCAAGGCTGGTATCGGTAGATCCGTCATTGATGATGATGATCTCCGTGTCCCGCAAGGTTTGATCCATGATGGAACGCACGGCTTCCTCCACGAATACCTCTGTATTATAAACGGGTATGACGATACTTACTTTTGGGTTTGACATGGCGTGTTCAATGTATGTATTTAAAAAGTTTCATAAAGCTGTAATAAGGCCTTCGCAGTCTTTTCCCATGAGAATTCCTTCACTCTCTCCAGCCCGGAGGCTACTTGCCGGTTGTAGTAATTCGCTTCCTCTTCCAGCCGGAGCAGGGCATTGGCGATTTCCTCTTCCTCAAGAGGGTCTACGAGTATTCCGCTATCCCCGGCGATCTCGGGCATCGCGGACGTGTTGCCGGCTATTACCGGCGTACCACAAGCCATGGCCTCTAGCATCGGTATGCCAAAGCTTTCCCTAAGCGAGGTGTACAGGAAGGCGAAAGCGCCATTGTACAAATAGGCCAGATCTGTATTGGGTATGTAGCCGGGATAGGAGAGATAGGGCTTGATCTCTTCGATCGCTTGCTCCTTTAGTGTCTCGTCCAGCCTTTCTTCCGAAAGGTCGGCTATTAGGAGGGGGCGTTTTATGTGGGATCTACGTAGATATATACTGTATGCCTTTAATGTACGGGGTACGTTTTTCTTGGGGTCAGTATTACCCAGGAAGAAGAGGTAATTGTCTGTTTGTATGTATTTCCGGGTGATAGGCCATAGGGGAGCGGATATCGGGCAGAAATGCTGGCTATAGCCGTTATAAATGGCCATGACTTGATCATCGGGCAAACATAATGCTTTCCGGATACGGTCTCGCTCAAAACGGGATACCGTAATGACTTTCTTACAAAGCGGCAATATGCGGGGAACAACCATGCGGCGGTAATACCAACCCATATTCTGATACCATGACTTATTCCCGCTTTGGCGGGGTTCCAGAAATATGATATCATGCAAGGTCAGTATCAATGGCACGGGGCAATGGATGGGAGCCGTATTGCTGGTACAATGCAACAGGTCTGGCTTTACCTTGGTTAAGGCACGGGGTAAGGCCACTTGTTCCCATAGGGGATAGGTCGGGCATTTTACCTCTATGATACGCATGTTGGCAGACTCTTTCAAGCAATGGTCTTCTCCCGGACTGACAAATATGTAATATTCATTGTTCGTATCCATCTTCTGTAGCTCCCGGATACATTCCAGTGCTACGAAGTCCATTCCGTGCTTGTTCTTTCGGAAGATACGTTGGGCTTCAATCGCTATTCTCATTTTTATTAGAGTGTTTCGTGTGAATGAATCTTTTGGAACCTCCCTTCAGCCTGAAAAGATTAAAGAACATCAAAAGAAAAAGTATCGGTAGACTGGCGATCGCTTTCTTGAAACGCTTATCCACTAGGTAATCCGGTACGGCCAAACTGAAAGTAATACCTAAAAGGATCAATAGCCCCCACCACTTTATCGATAAGGTGAGATCTATCATCGTGAGGAAGCAAGCGAATAACGTGATGAAACCTAGTAGGAGGACCCGGGGAGGCATCATCCATTGGAATAATTTGTCACAATAATCCCAATATCCCTTGAATAGGGCAGAAGGAAGCTGCGAGAGTCCCATGAACAGGTTGTTGGTCTGGGTCGCCAGCCAACGGCGGCGTTGGTTGTAAAAGTCCTTGTTCTTCCTTACTTTCTCATCGTACGTATAAACGTCTTGCAGGTATTCGATATATATGTTTCGTAAGAGTAATTTACGTTCCATGTATTTATCCTCACCGGTATCGTCGATACCTTGGATAAGCTCCTTGAATATGTCATATTCGAATGCCATGCCTGATCCGCTCAAGGCGGATGAGAAGCCTAGTCGTGTATGGCCTTTGCGGAAAATGGAATTGTTGATCTCCTCGCTTACGGCATCGAGTACGGCTGTGTTTGTGTCTCTGTTTTTTGCGACCCGATGTGTCTGTATGACAGAGCAACCGGCATAAAATGCGTCGTTTATCTTATTGATATAATCGTTTTCCACCACATTGTCCGCATCTAATATGATTATATTGTCGTAGACCAAAGAATTGCCCTCTATATATTCGGTGGCTTTTTGTAAGGCTTGTATCTTGGTGCTTTTCTTCATCTCTATTTCAATGACCTTTACGGACATCTCCCGTAAGGTTTTGTTCGTTTCTTCGGTCATGAGGTTCGAGACTACTATTATATCGTATAGCTCTCTTGGATAATCTTGCTTCTGGAAGTTCTGGACTGAATCTATAATGACTTCATCTTCCATATATGCGGGATATAGTACGGCAAAACGGTATTTCCTACTGGCTGTAGGGTAGCTGTAAAGAGGTTTTCGCACCGAGTAGAGTGCGAATATGAACAAATATAAGACCGCAATTAAGAAAAGTAAATACAAGATGGCATCTGTCATCTGGAAAATATATTCTTGCTTTTCCAACCAATCATTCCCTATGTTAATAATCTGTTCTATCATTTTTCTGTTTGTTTGTCGCTTGTGTTTATTGAAATCTGTTTATCCTGATGTATTTCTTTATCAAAATGTTCTCCGTTCAGCACGAATGTCATACCCATAAAAGATATAATCATGGTGGGAAATTGCCCCCAAAATGAATTACCATAGGCACTGACAAACATGCCGAATATACCGCATAGCAATCCTGTCAGCAGGCCTTTTAGCTCAGGGTCCCGTATCCTGAACATCAGGATCCATGCTCCACGTCCAATCGTGATCAGGATCATTCCCATATAGAGCACTAAGCCTATGACTCCGGTTTCTACCCATATCTTTACGTACCATGAGTCGGTAGGGATGGAGGTGGTGAACCGCTTGGACACTTTTACACCCAATCCATCTCCTGACAGGCCAAGACCTTCTCCGAAAGGCCTGTATTTCAAGTATTCGCCCAGCTTTCTCTGGTTTTCTTTACGGACGTTGAGCGAGGCATCCTTAGAGGGGCTAAAGGCGGTACGCATACGCCGGATCATGGAATTATTTTGCCCGATCATCGTAAATGCGAAAAATATGTATACGCTGATAAGCATCAATCCTCCGGCAACCATGGTCTTTGCCTGCTTGCTGATGATGGTATAGAGTGCCAGACCTGCCAAAGGCACGATTATGGCCCCTCGGGTACCCGTGAGAAATAGCGTATAGGTAGCTATAAAGGCAACTATTATGTAATAGGTGCTCAACGCTCTATTCCTCAAATGCAGAGCCGATATCCCAAAGATAAGGATTGTGGCCCCCATATTGGATCCTAGGTTGCTCGCATCCGTAAAAAATGAGAAATAGCGTATGCCGGAATGAATAATGTGGGTGGTATTTCCCTTTAGCCATTCAAGCTCGTATGAGTCGAATCCCCTGTATTTTTGAATGAGGGCTTTCCCGAACGCCAGAAGGGTGAGAACAGACAATAGAAACAATAACGTCTTTAAGGTTTTATATCGTGTACATAATAAAGCGGCGATGACAGAGATAATGAGACCATTGATGATAAGTCCCCTAGATAGTATCCAACCTTCGAGTACCCCGGTTGGGTTGGCTAATTGGGCCACACAATATATCGCCCAGATGAAAGAGGTGATTGTTAATGTATTGATCGCTCTTTTCCATTCGATGTTATGAAACAATATCCCGTGGAGGCATATCATTAACAAGGAAAGCGCATAAAGAAGATCCATAAGGACGCTGATACCTTCTAGGGGAAGATAGCGGGTAATCCCCATAATGAAATAATTGATGATGAATATGACGTATAGGAGCGTTACGGGCATGCGCAATATATAAACACCTAGGATGAAGGCGAATGGCAAGATCGCTATAACCCCACTGATAATGAGGTTGCCTCCCATCAATGAGCCGCAAATACCCCCTAGTCCTATAAACAAGAGTAAATAGAATAAATTGGGGGCGGACAACCTGCTTGTCTGTATGTCATTATATGCCTTCATCATGCGATATCTTATTTTTTCACGGCGGCATCTCTCGCTGTAAGTCCCATATACATCATTTGGTTAGAGATGGTTTTCATGGAACTTATAGGTGGTAATTGCCCTGTGAAATCTTCTACGGCCTCACGAGACGCGTTGTTCAAGTAGATGTATAATAATGAATGCCGTGCCATTTCACGCAGATGTTTCACGTATTCGTCATCACTATATTTCCATACCCGTCGAGCGTTCGCTATCAGAATATTTACATCGGCTTCACTTAACAAATTGGCCGGTAAACTTTCTTTCTGTACGGCCGGGTATTCTAAAAGTAGTATATCAGGTCTCTCTTTTTGTTCCCAGAAAACCTCCGGACTCTTGACCATCAAGTAAGTTGGGCTTAATGGGAAATCAGTTCCTGCCACAAGGTATTGAACACGTAATCCTTGTTCTTCCCAATGCCTTACCATGTATTTGGCGATAAAGCTCTTGCCCTCCTTTTGCTCTATGCTAAGCAGGCTTATGACTAAGGTCTTGTCCTTTCTCAGGTATTGGCTCAGCCGGTTGCACACAAAGGAGGCGGAGATACGGTTGCATATCTTGATAAATCCCCTGTATCGTAACTGGGCGTTTCCATTAAACGCGCCTAATACCGGCAGCTTGGTGAGGCGGCGGGTACGTTCCGCATCCCGAAGCGTACGGTCGAGAAGTTCTACCGCTAGGTTGAAGCCTATAATGAAAATTATGCTGGCTAAAAATGCCGCTATGACGATCAGCATTCGTTTGCTTTTATCACTGAGGAAAGGAAATACCGGCTCGGAGATCGTGGTCAGATTAGCGCTTGTCAGTTGCAAGTCTTTCTGTTTCATCTTGGCCATATTCAATGCGTGTAATACTTGCAGGTAGGATTGCTCCACGATGTTTATCTCACGTTCTTTCCGTTTTATCTGGGTACCTACAGGAGAGTATATCTTGTATTGTTCCTTGAATTTTTCCTCTCTCTGGTTCATTACTTTTAGATTGGCTTCCGCCTTGGTATGGATAAGGGTTTGCCTTAGCCATTCATCCACGAGACCATTGATCGATATACCTTCCTTGCTTTCCTTGTAGCTGTTGATCTGGTTGGTTAGTAATTCAATCTTTTTCTCGGCTTTCTTCAGCTCTTCCCGATATTCTAGTAATTGTTCATCATTTACCTGCTTGTCTTCCGTAGTGAAAATCTCTATTTCCGTGATCTTTCCGTTAATGGTAGAGATTTGATCCAGCGTCTTGATGAATTCATCATTCACGGTCACTAGCTTTGTGCGGGTGTCCATGTATTTATCCAGTTCCTTCAGTATCTTAGCGGAACTCTCAAGGTCTCGCATGTTGGTCTCATAGCGGTTCTCGAAATCTGCGTATGAGCTAGCTATGGCCTTGGTTTGGTCCGTATAGTTGATAACGCTGTTGGCTATATTATATTCGGTGAGATTATCTTCTAATCCCGTTAGCTGAGCGCGTAATTTCTTTAATTCATCCTCATAGTATTTTACGATATCGTTCACTGTTTTATAACGTAATATGTTATAGGAGTTACGTAGTTCCTCGCTGGTCAGCTTGACCGTATTTAACGCTATTCCGGGATCGGATGATTTATAGGATATCTCGATCAGGTCACTATTGCCTAGTCGTTTGATCAATACTTTAGATAATGCGTCATGGCTATAGAAGGGGTTGAAACCGTTTAACAACTCATAGAAGAATCCTCTAGAATTCTCATTTTGGTATTGGGTGAAATTCTCTACTGTTTTGTCTAAAGACTCTTTATCGACAATATCTAGAATCTCCTTGGGAACCATGGCTAATAGAGCCATGTAATTTTTAGCCGTGATGTATGAGTTATCCTCTAGGGAATTTCCATGAATCAGATTCAGGGCGAGTAATTTAAAGGATACTTTTTCTTGGCTACCCTTGGATTGAGTTAAGTTTACGATGTTACTGAATGTGTTATTGATCGATTGCCAATCTTGTCTGGCGTCATCGCTTAAACCTGTCTGGGAGGTAATGCCTGTATAAATACTGGTGGTAACCGTGTAAGTCTTACCTAAAAACTGGGTGAAGTAGATTACCAATGCCGTAATAATGAATGTCCCAAATATCAATTGATACCGGATTCTATATAAAAAACGTGATATATATAAGGTAATATCCATTATTTCATTGATTTATGATCTTTACATTTGTTAGCATCTCTAGTAATGTCACGGCATTGTGTAATGTCACTCGTCCGTCTTGGTAGGTTATATTTGCGCTCGACCGTCTGCTTCGTTCCAAGGATAGGGATATAATGTCTATTTTCCCATTGATGAAATCTTGCTCGGATATTTTCATCTGGGCATTATATAAGGCTGCGGCATCCGATTTGGCCTTTAAGGTAGCCAAAGCTTGCAGTACTTTATTATAAGCTTCCAGTATTTTCAGTTTCCGTTCTTCAATAGACATTTCATATTCATAATCCAATTGACGGAAACGAGCTTTCTTCATCCGTACTTTTTGGCCTCGACTGAACAAGTCTCCGAATGGGATAGATACGGAAATACCAACACTATAGGTCTGTTGATTACTACCTAGACTGGTAAGAAACGAAGGATCTTCAATGGTTTCCCTGGTAGATAATTGTATAATTCTACCATATTGGTATTGACCGTATGTCCTGAAATAATTCAGCCACTCTCTTCTTGTAACCTTCATGTCGGCATTAGCCTCGTCTCTTTTGGCCTCATAAATTTTTACGGAAGGGTGATCATATACGGATTCAAGGAATACGGATAGAGGGGGTAATTGTATTCGTTCGTAATCGTCTAACATTGCTTGTATAGAATCCGATCCCGAAGTTACCTCTATCGTCGTAGCTTTATCGAAATATGTATTTTTCTTTTGAGCTAGAATAAAGATTGAGTTTGTTGTTATAAATAAAAAAATAAATAACTTCTTCATTCAATAATTTTTTGTCATTATACGTCCTCTTTCTGTACGAACGCCGTAAAGGTCTTAATGATGATCTTCATGTCTAGCCAGAAAGAAAATGTATGAGCGTATTTAATATCTAATTGTTTACGTTCCTCCGCAGACATGCTGCCTGAGTTTCCCCGTTTCTCGACTTGCCAAAGACCTGTAAGGCCGGCAGGAGCCATGAAGCGTTGTATGTATTCATCGCTGGTCAATAATTCCGCCTCGTATACGGGAAGAGGACGATTACCAACTATTGACATGTCTCCATTTAATATATTGAATAGCTGGGGGAGTTCGTCAATGCTATATTTCCGGATAATATGGCCGATCTTTGTTATACGGGGATCATTCTCTAATTTGATGAAAGCGTTGGAACGTTCGTGACGCTTTATTTTTAGATAGTCGTTTTCGGGAGTAGCATCATTATCAGAATATAAAATGATATTTTGTTTATTCTCTTTAAAAAAAGAGGTCGCATTCTGTGAATTCACAGAAGTTGATGAAGAGGCCGTGGCCTCTTCATCAATAGATTCCATATACTGATTAAGTTTCTTATATTCAGCCAAGCGCTTGTCCGCGTCCATATACATAGAGCGGAACTTATAAAAATCGAAAACCTTATAGTTGCTGCCTACTCGTTTCGACTTGTAGAAAGCGGGGCCTTTGTCCTCCAGCTTGATCCAAATCACCGTGATGATAAAGATAGGGGAGAGGCAGAGGAGCGCCATGGATGAGAAAATGATGTCGAAGACCCTTTTCCATAAAGGCAGCTTGAAAATGGCGAGATCAGGCTCTTTTATTTGAGGCTTACGCGCTTTTTCCATTCTCTTGCATTTCTCGGCGATACCCAGTAGCTTCACTAAATCTTCCTTAGAGGTAGACTCGGAGATGACACAGTCCGTTCCGGCTTGCAAATAGGATATTTTCTCCTCCCGGGTCATTTCCGGGGCGATTAATACGATATAGATATTTTGAAACGTCTTATGCAAATGCATGATCGCAGGAATGTTTAACGTAGGATCTGTTTTCTCGATGAATACACAATAATCCATTTCCTCGGCAGGAAGAAGCGTGTTTTTCATCTGCAGAAGCGTTATACATTCTATGACCCCGGTGCCTAATGCCTTACGTAAACGTTCGGCCAACGGCACGTTATTACCGAAAAAGACATAATTCATTATCTTAATATTCGTTTTACCCTTACCCTTAATTCCTCTGGATTGAAAGGCTTCAAGATAAAGTCTTCCGCCCCTTCCTCAAACAAACGTATTCTATTTGAGCTGCTCTCTACGCTCGATAGGATCAAGACCGGTATATGGCTGAACATATCGTTCGCTTTTAAATAAACCAAGAATTCCTCTCCGGACATTTCTGGCATATTCAAGTCAGAGATGATCAAATCCGGTAAATTGCCTTCTTGAAGCCAAGCGATCGCTTTCAAAGGATTTTCTTTATAGGATACCTTGTAAGTACTTGATAAATAAAGCATGATTATCTTTGCGATTTCTTGCTTGTCATCCACTAAAAGAACAGATTTCTCCATAGAGTCGTATAATATTGTCGTCTTTTGTTTTATCTATTATGCAAATTTAGGATATTAAATTGAAAAAATCTATGTTTTTCAATTGTTTTTTTGAAAAAACAGTTCGGACTTTGAAAATAGGGGAAACTGCGATTTTTTGATTAAGTTTGTACGCACATAAATGAGATGAGTATTCGAAGATGCGTTGGAGGAAATATATAGATTTTGATGTTATTCATTTATTGGTTGGCGCTATTGTCGGGATGGGCTTGTCCTCTTGCCAGCCGGAGATGCCGGTGATCTCTACGATAACCGTGGAGGCGGATGGCCTGACGGTTCCCGTGAACCCGGATCTGTATGGTTTGACCATTGAGGAGATCAACCACGGGATCGATGGGGGGCTGTACGCCGAGCTGATCCAGAACCGGAGCTTCGAGGATGGCGTGCCACCCTTGAACTGCCCTTACGACGCCGCCCGGAACGTCTTGATTACCCCGAATGGATGGACGATCCCTTTCATGCGGGGAGATTCCGTACCGGGATGGAGGCGGATCGTCCCTAATACACAGATATACCCGGATATGAAGGAGCTGGTGAATGATAAGAACCGGCGGTCGTTGCTCGTGGCCGTATCGACTTCCGGGGAGTCGGGGCGCGGAGGCGTGATAGCCGAGGGATACCGGGGGATACCGATCCGGAAAGGGGAACGATACGATCTATCGTTTTTCGCCAAGGGGGCGAATATGGTGCCCCGTACCATCCGGGTGGCCTTGGAGGACTCGATGGCTAATACGGTCTTGAGCGATGTGTTTCAGGTAGCGCCGCTATACGAGTGGAAACGATACAGGCATACGTTTACGGCTACGGAGGATGCGCCGAACGCGGTCTTGACGATCACGGCCGATACCTCCGCCGTGTTTTGGCTGGATGTGGTATCCCTCTTCCCGGAGGATACGTGGAAGGGACGGAAGAACGGGCTGAGACCGGACTTGGCGGCGCTGGTCGATTCCTTGGCCCCTCGTTTTATCCGTTTCCCCGGAGGCAGTTTCGTGGAGGGGTATACGGCGGGTACGTACCCTATCTGGAGGGAGACGCTGGGCGATATCTCGGAGCGTAAGCATTTCTGGAACGTATGGGCCTATGGTACGACGAACGGCATGGGCTACCACGAGTACTTGCAAATGTGCGAGGATATGGGGGCGGAGCCTATCTACGTTATTAATAGCGGGATCACGAGCCAAAGCCGTCGGCCCCGCTACGAGGATATCACGGCGATGGATAAGCTCACGGGAGATGCCTTGGACGCTATCGCCTACGCGAACGCCCCGGCGGATTCCCTGCCGGGCGCCCTGCGTGCGAGGAACGGGCATCCGGAACCTTTCAACTTGAAGTATGTCGAGATCGGCAGCGAGAACTATGGCGGGGAGTATTTCAGGCGCTTTGAGCTTTTCCGCAAGGCGATCAAGGAGGCCTATCCGGAGATTACCGTTATCAGCAGTTCGCCCCTCACGAAGCGAGGCCGTAGCGAGTGGGTGGATTCCCATTATTACGCCGGGGAGCATTTCTTCCTCTCGAACGCCAGCAGGTTTAATAGCGACCGGTATTCCCGACGTTCGCCGGCGGTGTTTATCGGGGAGTTCGGGACGACGGAGCGGCCCTTGGCCGGTACGCTCCGGGCGGCGGTGGCCGAGGCCTGTTTCTTGGTCGGGGCGGAGGAGAACCCGGATATGGTACGCCGCTTGGCGTATGCCCCGGTATTGGGCAACGCCGGGTTCGAGAACCAGCGCCATCCGTTGATCTCTTTCAACACCCATCAGGCGGTGGTCTCTCCTTCCTACCATTTATTAAAGATGTTTACCCGCCATCGGGGGGATGAGGTGCTGAAGACGATCGTGGATACCTACGAGAAGCCACAGGTACGTACGGGCCGGGCGGGCGTAGAGATGTTTGATAATAGCTATGAGTTCAAGGACGTGCGGATCGACGGCGTGCCCGTATCGGATATATCCGTGATGAGCGGGGGGTGGAAGGTCCCGGAGGCTGGTACGTTGGTGCCGGAGGCCAACCGGTGGAACCAGGTATTGTTCGGCGACTCTACGAGCTACGCCTATGAATATACGGCTACCGTCCGGCGTACGAAAGGTAGCGGGCAGATACAGCTTCGCCTCCGCGACAACGGGCGGACGGGCGAGCAGGCGGATTATATCGCCTTTACGATCGGGGCGGGAACGAGCGAGCTGTACCATCAGGTAGGTGGCGTGAAGGATAGCTTGGTCTCTCCCGTGCGCTTCCCTTTTGAGAGTAACCGGTGGTATACGGTTCGCATGACGTGCGAGTACGAGCGCGTCCGTTGCTATGTGGACGGCGTATTGCTGTATGAGGTGGATATGCGTCCGATCCCGTCGTTGGTATCCGTCGCTACCCTCGACAAGGAGAACCGGGTGATTTACTTGAAGGTCGTGAATACGACCCGCCACGAGGAGAAGACCTCTTTGCGTATCGAGGGAGTTAATATCCGTAACGAGGCGGAGCTGATCCAATTGAGAGGGGAGCCGGAGGCTCGTAATACGTTTGAGAACCCGGGGACCGTAACGCCTGTCACCGAGCCTATCGTATTCCCGATGAGCGGCCTGCTTATCTATAATTTCCCGCCTAATTCAGTGACGATCTTGAAATTATACATGGAGTAGGTCAGATAGGGCAGGAGGGCCGGTACACTTTATCTGTATTTATCCTAACTTCGCGGCGACTTTAACAAAAAAAATGTGTTATGGAACCAATGCATAAGATAAACAAGGTAGAGCTCCGGAGCTTGCAGCTTGAGGACTATACGCAGTTGTCGCAATCTTTCAAGAGGGTATACGCCGACAAGGATGTTTTCTGGACCCGCAAGCAGATCGAGACGTTGATACGGATATTTCCCGAGGGACAGGTCGTGACGCTGGTGGATGACCGGATCGTAGGATGCGCCCTCTCCATCATCGTGGATTATGACATGGTGAAAGGGGATCATACCTACGCCAAGGTAACGGGCAACGAGACGTTCAACACGCATAACCCGAACGGGAATATATTATATGGTATAGAGGTGTTCATCCATCCGGACTACCGGGGCCTCCGGCTGGCCCGCCGTATGTACGAGTACCGGAAGGAGCTGTGCGAGAAGTTGAACCTGAAGGCGATCATGTTCGGCGGACGTATCCCGAACTATTATAAATACGCCGATCATATGCGTCCGAAGGAATACATCGAGAAGGTGCGCTCACGTCAGATCTACGACCCGGTGCTCACCTTCCAGCTCTCCAACGATTTCCACGTGCGGAAAGTGATGATGAACTATTTGCCGAACGACGAGGAGTCGAAACATTGCGCTACCCTGCTGCAATGGGATAATATCTATTACCAGCCGCCTACGACGGATTACGTGGATAAGAAGACAACCGTGCGTGTCGGTCTGGTACAATGGCAGATGCGGCCTTATAAGACATTGGACGACGTGTTCGAGCAGGTGGAGTTCTTCGTCGACGCCGTGTCCGATTACAAGAGCGACTTCGTCCTTTTCCCCGAGTATTTCAACGCTCCGCTGATGGCTAAGTTCAACCATCTGGGGGAGGCGCAGAGTATCCGTGGGCTGGCCCAGTACACCGAGGAGATCCGTGAGCGATTCGTGAACCTCGCCATCAGTTACAATATCAATATCATCACCGGTAGTATGCCTTTGCTGAAGGAGGACGGGGCGCTATATAACGTGGGATACCTGATCCGTCGTGACGGCTCCTACGAGATGTACGAGAAGGTACATGTCACCCCGGACGAGCAGAAGAGCTGGGGACTCTCGGGCGGGAAGATGGTGAAGACGTTTGATACGGATTGCGCCCGGATCGGCGTGCTGATCTGCTATGACGTGGAATTCCCGGAGCTTTCCCGTATCATGGCCGACCAAGGGATGCAGATACTCTTCGTGCCTTTCCTTACGGATACGCAGAACGGTTACTCTCGGGTTCGTGTGTGTGCTCAAGCCCGGGCGATCGAGAATGAGTGCTTCGTGGTGATAGCGGGCAGCGTGGGCAACCTGCCTCGTGTACATAATATGGATATACAGTACGCCCAGTCGGGTGTGTTCACGCCTTGCGATTTCGCTTTCCCTACCGATGGCAAGCGTGCGGAGGCAACCCCGAATACGGAGATGATCCTTGTATCGGACGTGGACCTTGATTTGCTCAACGAGTTGCATACGTATGGTAGCGTGCGTAACCTTCGGGACCGTCGCCACGACTTGTATGAGTTGAGGGTAAAAAAACAGTAGTGTTTGCGGTTGAACACAATAGTATTCATGGCTGAACCCAGTAGTGTTCGCTATTAAACACAATTATATTCGCCGGAAGAATGCAGTAGGGGCGGGATCTGTCCGCCCTCCCGTGCCGTGTATGCGTGGGAGGGCGGACGAATCCCGCCCCTGCGGTTTATATCGGGGGGAGGATCGCTCGCTTCCCCCCTTCGGAAATGATCTTAATGACTTAGCATCTCAGCCGTGATCGGCGTGAATTTCTCGGCATCCGATTTACGGAGTTGTACGCTGCCGTCGTTCCAGTTGGAAGGCCAACCTCCGATGATGTGTCCGAGGAATACCAGCTTGATCTCGTGCAAGCCTTTTGCCAAGGCCACGGAGGTGTCATGACGGGAGAAGCGTTTTACCTCGCCACCGTTGTTAACCATCAGCTTGCCGTCGATCCATACCTCCTCTAAATCGGAAGAGATGTAATAAACGCCATCCTCCGGGATATTCACGTAGCCGGTAGCGATAGCGGCGTATTGCTTCACGCCTCGCATGGATTCGGGGGCGGGCACTTGGTTGGTCAGCTCACGGGTCGTCTTGATGACCTGTTTCTTACCGGTCTTCTGAGCAGCCTCCAGATTATTTACGCTTAGGTACATGCCATCGAATACCTCCATGTCGAGGCCCGGGGTCGTCTTGGCTACCTCCTTGGCGGGAGCCAGCGTTTGTTTCTCCACGAGGATCGTGCGAGGCTTACCCATCTTGCCGGAAGGCAACACGGAAGCGATCTTCACGGTCGTAGTCTCTGTGATGTCGAAAGGAGCCGTATATACGGTAGATTCCGGGGTAGGCTCGGTGCCATCCAGCGTGTAGACCATCTTCATCGGACGGTTCGTGGTGAATGTCATGGTAGCCTTGTCCGTGAAAGCCACGAAGTTGCAAGAACCGTTCGGTTGCTCGGGCTGCGGGATGTAGTAGTTGATACCGTGTCCGTCTAGGCGAACCTGAGCGTTGTCCAGACGGCGTTCGAAGTCCTTGTAATCCTTCCGGTCCAGCGGGCTCCAAGCGATCTCGGAGAGGGCTAGGATACGAGGATAGATACGGTACTCCATGATGTCCGTGTTATAAAGGTACTCACTCCATACGTTGCATTGCACGCCCTTGATGAAATGTCCTTTACCGGCCGCTGCCAGCGTGTCGGGGACGGGGTTGTATTTATAGACCCGCTCCGCCGTGGTGAATCCTCCGATAGATACCGGGTTGATCTTGTAGTCGCCTTGGAACTGGTCGATATACATACCCTCGCTTCCCGGGGTCATGATCACGTCGTGGTTCATGCTAGCGGCGGCGATACCGCCTTCCTCACCTCGCCAAGACATTACCGTGGCCGATGGAGCCAGACCTCCCTCGAGGATCTCGTCCCATCCGATCATCTTCTTGCCGTGCTTGTTTACGACCTTCTCCATGCGTTGTACGAAATAGCTCTGCAATTTCTCCTCGGCCGTATGTTCCTTGTCGCCTTTCAAGCCTTCCTTACGGATACGGGCCTGACAAAGCGGGCATTTCTCCCAGCTCGTCTTCGGGCACTCATCGCCTCCGATATGGAAATACTCGCCCGGGAATAGGGGAGCTACCTCGGCGATCACGTCCTCGAAGAACTGGAAGGGTTCTTCCTTCCCGGCGCATAATACGATGTCTTCCACGCCCCAGATGATACGGGGAGTACCCTGCTTACCCTCGCAAGACAGCTCCGGATAGGCGGCGATAGCGGCCATCTCGTGTCCCGGAAGCTCTATCTCGGGAACGATCGTGATGAAACGATCCGCCGCGTATTTAACGATATCCTTCACCTCCTCTTGGGTATAGAAGCCTCCGTACTCGGTACCCTCGCCATCGATGCGCTTAGAGCCGATCTCGGTCAGTTTCGGGTACTTCTTGATCTCGATACGCCATCCTTGGTCGTCGGTCAGGTGCCAATGCATGCGGTTGATCTTGAACAAGGCCAATACATCCAGCTGCTTCTTGATATTCTCTACCGGGATGAAATGGCGGCAGGGGTCTAGCATGATACCACGGTAGCCGAAACGAGGCTCGTCCTTGATAGATACGGCCGGAGCGGTCCATGCGATACCTTTCACGGCGGAAGGGCTCTCGATCTCGGCGGGTAGCAATTGCAAGAACGATTGCATACCGTAGAAAAGACCTTGAGGGGTCTTGGCCTTGATACGGACGCCGCTGTCGGCTACGTCTAACGTGTATCCCTCGTCGTTTACGTCCAGAGAGCCGTCGATAACCAACGAGATACCGTCGGAGGTCTCTTTGTCGGCGGTAGCTATCTGGTAGCCTGTCGCCGTGTTCATTTTAGCCGCGAAGAACTCGGCTACGGTTTTCGCCTCCGGGGTGGAAGCGTAGATCTTCGTGTTTTTGTTTAGCTTGAAGTTTCCCTCGTTCTGCGTAAGGCTGACCGGTGTCGGGATGATGTTGATACCTTGGTTGTAAGCTTTCGCTTTACCGGGAGCATCATCACACGAGGCCATCAGGCCCAAGACAGCGCCGGCGCAGATTGTAGCAAGGAGCTTTTTCATAGAATTAAAAATTGAAAGTTGAAAATTGAATATTGTTTAGATGTTTTTGAGAGTTTAAAAAGAGAATTGAGAGTTGAAGATAAGATGCCGTTTGGCATCCTTTTCAATTCTCAATTCTCAATTTCCTATTTACCATGCGAAGATAGGATATTCCTTCATGATACCGTTCACCTTCTCACGAACGGCGCCGATAGTCTTATCGCATTCGGGAGCGGCCAATACGGTGTCGATCAGTTCCACGATCTCGCCCATAAGCGGCTCTTTAGCGCCACGGGTCGTGATAGCGGGCGTACCCACACGGATACCGGAGGTCTGGAAGGCCGAGCGGCTGTCGAACGGAACCATGTTCTTGTTCACCGTGATGTCGGCGGCTACCAAGGCTTTCTCGGCCACCTTACCGGTCAGGTCGGGGAACTTCGTGCGCAGGTCGATCAGCATGCTGTGGTTGTCCGTACCGCCGGAGATGATCTTGTACCCTTTGTCCGTGAAGGCCTTGGCCATAGCGGCGGCGTTCGCTTTCACCTGTGCTTGGTACGTCTTGTATTCCGGCTCCAAAGCCTCTCCGAAGGCTACGGCCTTGGCCGCGATCACATGCTCCAGCGGACCGCCTTGGATACCCGGGAATACGGCGGAGTCCAACAACTGAGACATCTTCTTGATCTCGCCTTTCGGTGTCTTCTTGCCCCAAGGATTCTCGAAATCCTTACCCAGCAGGATGATACCGCCACGAGGACCCCGCAGGGTCTTATGCGTCGTAGACGTTACGATGTGAGCGTACTCCAGCGGGTTGTTCAGTAAACCGGCGGCGATCAGGCCTGCCGGGTGAGCCATATCGATCATCAATAAGGCGCCTACCTTGTCGGCTATCTCACGCATACGTTTGTAATCCCAGTCACGGGAATAAGCGGAACCACCGCCAACGATCAATTTCGGTTTCTCACGAAGGGCTACTTCCTCCATCTGGTCGTAGTCCACCCGTCCGGTATCTTCCTTTACATTATATTCGGTAGCGTGATAGAGAACGCCGGAGCTATTTACTGGTGAACCGTGGGACAGGTGTCCGCCATGCGACAGGTTCAACCCGAGGAACGTGTCGCCCGGATTCAATACGGCGAAAAATACGGCTGCGTTGGCCTGCGCCCCGGAGTGAGGCTGCACGTTGGCCCATTCGGCGTTGAATAGCTTTTTCAACCGTTCGATAGCGATCGTCTCACTTTGGTCTACTACCTCGCAACCCCCATAATAACGCTTGCCGGGATATCCCTCGGCGTATTTGTTGGTCAGACAGCTTCCCATGGCCTGCATGACCTGGTCGCTGACAAAGTTCTCGGAAGCGATCAACTCAATGCCTTTCAATTGGCGTTGGTGCTCCTTCTCGATAATGTCAAAAATGATGTTGTCTCTTTTCATTACCTCTTAAATTGGTTATTGCAATGATATGTTCCTCATTGAAAAGGAATCCTCGCGAATGTACTATATTATTTTAATACTATTTAAAAGATTCCGTTTAATTATTACAGATGCGCCGGAAACGGCTCCGCTTACCACTTGGTGAGGGTTACGTTTCTGAACTCAACCTCCTTACCCTCGCTCTGTAGCCCGATATGGCCTTCCTTCACCTTGTTGGTTCCGGTGTTCTGGTATACGCCGTTGATGTAAACGGTGATGACGCCGTCTTTCACGAAGATGTTCGCCTCGTTCCACTCTCCGGCGGGCTTCTCGCTGGACGGGTTCACGTTCTTTACGACAGGGAAGAAGGGACGTTCCTCTCCCGGGCGTTGCTGGTACTCGACAAGGTCGGAGCCTCCCAGCAGTACGAACAATCCGGCCCTCCCGGCTTGCAGATTACACTCGATGCCGTTCGGGAAGGGGTTCTTTAGGTCTGCGATATGCAGGAAGATGCCGCTGTTCGCGTTGGAATCCCCATTCGGCCAACGCCATTCCACGTGCAATTTATAGTCGCTGTATTTCTCCTTGGTGTACATATAGCCGAAAGGCTGGCCGGTGATGAAGATCTTACCGTCGCGTACGGAATAGACCTGATCGGCGGGGACGGAGTTTTTGTCGACTACGAAATTCCAGTTAGACAGGTCTTTCCCGTTGAACAGTTTCTCGGTCTTCTGTGCGTTCGCCCCATTGGAGAAACAGAAGAGCGAGGCGGCTAATACAGCCAAAGATAGCATTCTTTTTTTCATGGCATTAAACTCTATTTATAGTATGATTAATCAACGATTAGTTTGCGATAGCGTACCCGTTTCGGCTCGGCGTCGCCCAAGGTCTTACGTTTGTATTCCTCGTATTCGGAATAGGTCCCTTCGTAGAAGACCACGTTGGAATCGCCCTCGAACGACAGGATATGGGTACAGATACGGTCCAAGAACCAACGGTCGTGAGAGACGACGACGGCGCAACCGGCGAAGTTCTCCAGCCCCTCCTCCAAGGCACGTAGCGTGTTCACGTCGATATCGTTGGTCGGCTCGTCGAGCAGCAATACGTTCGCGTCCGCTTTCAGCGTCAGCGCCAGATGCAGGCGGTTACGCTCTCCTCCGGAGAGTACGCCGCATAGCTTCTCTTGATCCGCTCCTGCGAAATTGAATTTAGACAGGTAAGCCCTTGCGTTCACCTCCTTGCCGCCCATACGGATGAATTCTTGTCCGCCGGATACGACTTGGTAAACGGTCTTTTTCGGGTCTATATCCTTATGGGTCTGGTCGGCGTAACCTACTTGTACGGTCTCGCCCACCTCGAAGGTCCCCTTGTCGATGCTTTCCATGCCCATGATCATCTTAAATAAGGTAGTCTTACCGGCACCGTTTGGCCCGATGACTCCCACGATACCGTTCGGGGGAAGCATGAAGTTCAAATCATCGAACAGCAGCTTATCGCCGAACGCCTTCGCCACATGCTGTGCCTCGATCACCTTATTGCCCAAGCGAGGGCCGTTCGGGATGAAGATCTCCAGCTTAGCCTCACGCTCCTTCTGGTCCTCGTTCAAGAGGGCCTCGTACGAGTTCAGACGGGCCTTACCCTTGGCGTGACGGGCCTTCGGCGCCATATTGATCCATTCCAGCTCACGCTCCAAGGTCTTACGGCGTTTGCTGACTTGCTTCTCTTCTTGAGCCATACGCTTCGTCTTCTGGTCTAGCCAAGAGGAGTAATTACCCTTCCAAGGGATACCCTCGCCACGATCCAGCTCAAGGATCCATCCGGCCACGTGGTCTAGGAAGTAACGGTCGTGCGTGATGCAGATAACGGTACCGGCATATTGTTGCAGATGTTGCTCCAGCCAGTCGATCGACTCGGCGTCCAAGTGGTTGGTCGGCTCATCCAACAGCAATACGTCCGGCTGCTGGAGCAGCAATCGGCAAAGGGCCACCCGACGACGCTCGCCTCCGGACAACGTATCCACCACCTGATCCTCCGGCGGACAACGCAAAGCGTCCATGGCACGTTCCAGACGGCTGTCGAGGTTCCATGCGTCCGTAGCGTCGATCTTGTCCTGCAACTCCGCCTGACGGTTGATCAAGGCATCCATCTTATCCGGATCTTCCAGCACCTCCGGATCGCCGAATCGCTCGTTCACCTCCTCATATTCTTTCAAGGTGTCCACGATCTCCTGCACGCCTTCCTGCACGATCTCCTTCACGGTCTTGCCCGGCTCCAACTTAGGGTCCTGCTCCAGATACCCTACGGAATACCCGGGGGAGAAGACCACCTCTCCCTGATAATCCTTATCGATACCGGCGATAATCTTCAGCAACGTAGATTTACCGGAACCATTCAATCCGATGATTCCGATCTTCGCCCCATAGAAAAAGGACAGATATATATTCTTTAAAACCTGTTTTTGAGGCGGAAAGATCTTGTTCACGCCTACCATCGAGAAAATAATCTTCTTATCGTCTGCCATATAATTTTTTGTGTGTTAATTGGTTCCTTAACTTAAAATAATGGTGTACAAATCTACGTAAATATCTTTTATTTTACAAATGAACAAAGATCATAGGTATCAGATATCTACCGATTGCCAAGTTTGGCGTGTGGAGATTACTCGGTTCAATTCTCTTGTGCAAGAAGCCGGTAGATATGCTATGCCTCGGAAGTTGAGCTTTAGCGTTATCATAAATGAGGGTAGGAGAGGTTGTGCGGCGTTGTGGTTAGGACTGTGCGATCATGTGGCTTTAGGTTGTGTGATCCTAACGATTTAGGATTGTGGTTCGTCTTCGTCTCGTGAAGATATGTAACCGGTTTATGCATGATTGTAATACGTGATGTAAAGTGCTTATATCTTGTTTCTTGCATTTGCTCCCCATGAAAAAACTAAAATTTACCCCTCTTGAAATTTGTATAATAAAATAAAACCCCCTATCTTTGCACTCGCATTACAAAAGTAACGCACAGGATGATTCGCTAGCTCAGCTGGTAGAGCACAACACTTTTAATGTTGGGGTCCTGGGTTCGAGCCCCAGGCGGATCACCAAAAGAAAAGCCAAAAGGCGACAAGAAAAAGAAAAGTCCTACAAAATCAATATTTTGTGGGACTTTTTTTATTGTCTTTTGGCAACCTTGACCGCCACGAAAAGGTCACTGACAGACAAAAATTAGTGCCTTATTCGTACCCCCGACAAAATTCTTCAAAAAGGGGTACGAATTGTCGGAAAATGGCGAAATGTTGTCGAGATTTGGCGACCCTGCATTTATCTCATTATGAGTTAATAAAAGTAGTTTTGTAACTTAAAAAATGAGGTATGAAATCAACATTCCGAGTATTGTTCTTCCTGAAACGGGACAAGGTGAAAAAGAACGGTAATATGCCAATCATGGCACGTATTACCATTGACGGGAAATTAGCCCAATTCAACACTAAACTTGAAGTCAATCCTAAAAACTGGTCTGCCAAAACCGGAAAGGTAAATGGCAGAGGAGCGGAATTTACCCGCATGAATGAAATGCTGGATAGCATCAAGGCTACCTTGCACAGACACTATCAGACCATTTTAGAACGGGACAGCTATGTAACCGCAGAGAAAGTACGCAACGTGTTCTTAGGTAAAGAGGAAAAAGCAAAAACTCTCTTACAGGTATTTTCCCAACACAATGAACAATATGCGCTGAAAGTAGGGAAAACAGCCACGCAAAAGACATATACCCGTTATGAACTTACCAAAAATCGCCTTGCCGAATATATCCACGATAAATATAATGTGGAGGATATTACCTTTCGGGAAATAAATGTCGTGTTTATTGAGGGCTTCTACCTGTTTATCCGGGAGAATTACCCGTGTACCCACAATACAGCCATGAAGTTTATACAGCGTTTCAGAACTGTTGTTCTGTTTGCCCACAACTTGGGACTAATTACTTTTAATCCTTTCGGGGCATATAAGCTGAAATTTGAATATGTGGAAAGGGATTTTCTTGAACAAGCAGAATTAGACCGGATATATCAAAAGACATTCGCCAGCAAACGACTGGAGCAAGTTCGTGATATATTTATTTTCAGTTGCTACACTGGACTGTCTTATGTTGATGTCTGCGAACTAACCCCTGAAAATATAAGATTGTCCTTTGACGGCAATTTGTGGATAATCAAGAAAAGACATAAGACAAGCGTAACGTCCAATATTCGATTACTGGATATACCCAAATCCATTTTGCAGAAATATGACGGAAAACTGCCCAATGGTAAACTGTTGCCAGTTATCAGTAATCAGAAGATGAATGATTACTTGAAAGAGATTGCAACTGTTTGTGGGATAAATAAGAAAATCACGTTCCATGTAGCACGCCACAGCTTTGCGACCCTTAGCATAAGTTATGGCGTACCCATTGAAAGCGTTTCCAAAATGTTGGGACACACCAACATAAGAACTACCCAAATCTACGCAAAAATCATAGATACTAAACTTAGCGAGGATATGGACATTTTAGCTAACAAGCTAAATAACAGAAAAATATCAGTCATATAAATACTAACTTAAAAAAATAAGATTATGGACTTGCAGATTATCCAAAACAAGATTTTTGAAGTCAGAGGTTACCGGGTGATGCTTGACTTGCATTTGGCAGAACTCTATCAAGTGGAAACACGAGCTTTGAAACAAGCGGTCAAACGTAACATAGACCGCTTCCCCAGTGATTTCATGTTTGAGTTGAGCAAAGACGAGTGGTTAGGACTTATCACAAATTGTGATAAGTTCCCTGACAATATCCGCCACACGCCCACCCCGCCTATGGCTTTCACCGAACAGGGCGTAGCCATGCTTTCTTCGGTTCTCCGTTCCAAAGTAGCCATAGAAGTAAACATTTCAATCATGCGGGCTTTCGTCCTCATGCGCCAAATGGTAATCGGCTACGAAGAACTATTAAAGCGAATCGAGGAACTGGAGGTAAGCACCGATGCGCAGTTCAACGAACTGTACCAAGCACTTACCCAGCTTTTAAGCCAGTCGAAGCAGCAGAAAGAACGCCATCCGGTAGGTTTCGTTACCTATGAGCGTTCAGGTAACAAATAGGTAACGATTCCGGTAACGAAATCCCACCAAATAAGCTATATTCCAATAAAGTATATTCTTTCACCTTGCGGGCAGTCCACCGACTACCCGCATTTTTTATATCCTTTTCCAACTGGCACATTCCCCGAAACGCCAGCCTTGCGTGGCATGGCCGACTTGTTTTCGTGAAAAGAGCCGTTGGAAACCCGCACAAGAGTATTGCAAGCAAGCTCACAACACCCTTGCCTTTTCCGCCCGCATGGAGTGTTCCCTAAAAGACGGAAGAGGACAGGCACTTTTCCCCTGTTTCCCTATCTGTAAATCTTCCTCATTACGCAGTCCCCCAGCCGGGAGAGTCGTTTTAATCATTTCAATAGGCAAAGGTAGTTACGTGTTCTTCACGATTTTGCAAGGTCGAGCCGTTCCGGTTTGGCGAAAAAATCTTCCCTGCCTTGCGAGGTATTTTTTGCCCAAAACCTTGCAAACTCTAAACACTACCCTTTTACGCCTATGTGAAACGAAAACGACCGACTCGACCGGAAGACGCATAAAAAAAAAGTCGGATTTACGGGAAACAGGAAAAAAGTTCAGTGAAACTTCAACTCCCTCACCTCTCAAATCCGCATAAAATTAAAAACTTCAAAAATTACAGGAATATGGAAGCAACGACATTATCAGAAGCAAGAGTTTATGTAGGCACTTATGGCAAGTATAACAACGGTTCATTGTCCGGTGCATGGCTCGACCTTTCGGAGTATTCGGACAAGGAGGAATTTTACGAAGCCTGCCGGGAGCTGCACAAGGACGAGGAAGATGCGGAATATATGTTTCAGGATTACGAGAATATCCCGGAAGCCCTGATTTCTGAAAGCTGGATTTCTGAAAACTTCTTTACCCTGCGTGATGCGGTGGAGGATTTGAATGACACCGAGCAGGAAGCCTTTTTCGTGTGGTGCAACTACAAAAGCCGTGATTTGGACGAAGAAGATGCGGACGACCTTGTACGGGACTTTCAAGACGAGTATCAAGGGCAATATGACGATGAAGAAGATTTCGCCTATGAAATGGTAGAGGAATGTTACGACCTGCCGGAGTTCGCAAAGACCTACTTTGATTATGAAAAGTTTGCCCGTGACCTGTTTATGTGTGATTACTGGTTTGATGACGGTTTTGTGTTCCGTGCGGCATAACAACCAATCCGGGCGGGGTGTCAAAGCCCTGCCCGCTAAAAACAACCAAGTTTATAACCATAAAAAAATAAGACATCATGCAGTCACTTAACAAAAACGGGTAAGCATTACCCAAACACCGGGAGAAGAAAAGTTCGTGAAATGCTGTTTAGGGGCTTTCAGGGAACAGGTTTATTTTCAATATGACTACCGCCACACGGACAGCGAACTTTTCAGCACGGTAGCCAAAACGCTGGACGAGTGCCGCCGCAGGTGTGACGAATGGGTAGCGAAGAAAGAACGGGGTAATAACAAGTAAATTTCAAGGACATGAAAACGACGGAAGTAAACAAAGAGCTTATCGGCAGACGTTGCGAGTGTATTTTTACGGGCTTAATGGTAACGGGCGTTATCGAGGATATAGAGGACAGCGAACATTCGGCAGCGGTCAAAGTCCGTTTCGACCACCCGCACCAGTGGGGCGATGATTTATATAATGATGTGTGGGCGTGGGGGCGCAAAATTGACGAGTTCGGCACACTGCATCATTTGCAACTGCTGGTAGATAAGCCGGACTTTCAGATAATGACGGTAGTTTTCGGCGAGCCAATCAGCCGGATAGACCGCAGTGTTTTTGAAGATGTGGACACGTGGGGTGTCTGTTCCTTGCAAGGCTGGGTAAACAGCTATGAAAGTGTCCGGTTTGTTGCCATAAACGACCATACGGCGGTTATAACGGGCGAATATAACATGGAACAGGTAAAGGTGTGGTTAGAGAAATACACGTCCATAAAGAGCCTTAAAACCAATTGATAGAGAACGGCGGCTGTTTGCCGCCGCCACTTTCTTTCATGAGTGCCGGAAAAGAAAGTAGCAAAGAAACCCACAAGACTTACTGTGAAATAAACAATTATATGTATTTTTGCAACAAAATCCAAATACGTCATGAAGTCTAAGAAGAATAATTTTTTATTAACCAGTTCTGTAGTCATCACATCAATAGGACTACTTATATTCATTTGGTTTTGTGCTAGAGGATATTTATATGAACAATTTATAATACCAACAGGCGTAATTTCATTGGAAAAATCCTCGCAATTTGGAGATTTTATAGGAGGCTGTTGTGGAGCTTTATTTGCATTAGTTGGAGTTCTTTTGTTATTTGAAACTCTAAAACTACAAAGAACAGAAATAGCTGAAAGCCGATATGTTTTTAAATTACAGCAATTTGATAATATGTTTTTTAACTTGCTTTCGTTATATAATTCTATTATATCTTCAATGCAAGGTAAATCGTTTTTTACGCAAAAGCAACAATCTATATATAATAATTTCAACCAAAATGGAGGACGTAAAGTTGCTAAAAAAGCGTATCTAAGTTTTTATGCAGAGAATGAGCCCAATATTGCTCAATATTTTAGGGTACTGTATCAAATTTTTAGTTTAATTTCACATAGCGGACTCAATGAAGAGGACAAAGTGAAATATGCGAAAATAGCACGAGCTCAGTTGTCTAAAGATGAAGTGTTCTTTTTGTATTATAATGCTAATACTATATATGGCAGCAAATTTCGTGAATATATTAACGAATTTAATATCACAAAGCATTTATCTATCCTTGATAAACTTGAATTTAAAAAATATTGCAGACAACTTACTGATATAGAAAATCATTTGTTACATGTTGCTTTTTTTGAAATACGAAAAGGACTGAAAGAATGTATTAAACAAAACAAAGAATGGTATAAAACATTTTTACAAGGAGCCGTAGCTGTTAAATGTACTAAAACGAATGCATCTAAAATCAAATTTATTGTTATAAAGACATCAAAAGAAGTACCTGATGATATTCAGCAGGGTTTGGGCTTTAATGAATTTAACATAGAACAATTCACTGCATTATTTTATGATTTTTTAATTGATACTCTTTTATACTCCAATTTTTTTATCAAAAACGATAAGAATTTGATTATAACTCCAAACACAATATCTGTGGATGCAAAAACAACTATTACTTATAATATAGAAAATAGAGGGAATAAAGATATAGAAATCATATAATAAACAGTCTTATACCTCTATAAGTCTGCTTATTATATGATATCATTTATATTTTCATATCACATTACATATGCCTACGACTGTTATCTCACTTCGCTGTCATTATTGAACGATAGCGAAAGTTGCTGCACCTGCCCGAAGCTGTCAATTACATAAATGTCAATCGTCTGCTGGTCTGTCGATGCCGAGGTGTAATAGAGCCTGAACGTTTCTTTTTCCAGCGGGTACAGGTCATTGGGCAGGAACACCGTGCCGTTATCCATTTCCAGCTTCCCTTTGCCGTCCGGCTGGAAATACCGTATCTGATAGGTAGTCGGCTGGTAATAGCCGCCACGCACCAGTCGGCAGCGTATTTCGGCGGTTTCCCCGACTTTCAGCCTTTTGGGTACTGGCAGCGTTTCGATGCTGAACGGGTACGCTTGCTGAATATCCAAGTTGTCATTACAGGCGGTGACAAGCACAAGGGCGGCCACGATGTAGCAGCCCATGATGATTTTATACATTACATTCTTCATATACATTATTATATAGCGGTCAGTTGATAATGAATTTCAGTCCCAAAGATACCTGCGAGTGGAACTTGCCTATGTCCGAGCCGAACAGCGCCCGTTCCCTTGCGTTCAGTAGCAGAGCCACCCGGTCGGTCAGGTAGGCTTCCAGTTCCAGCGTCAGCGCACCGCCGTACACAAAACAGTCCTTATCCAGCAAAGTAGAGCCGTCCGGCAAGAGTTTTTGGCTTCGGTTGCTTGTTTCATACCCGGCGAGTGCCGACAGTCCCAGCGAGAGGAAAAAGGTCTTTCGTCTGTCCGAAAGGAATTTCAGGTAATAGCCGCCCTCTGCGGTGAACTGTTCGACTGGTATTCTTATATCCTTGTAGTCATACTTTTTGTGCAGGTATTCCCCGCCAATCACCCAGCGGTTGGCGTTCTTGGTGTAAACGCTGTACGCCGCCCCGATATGGTAGGCGAAATCCGTGTTGTCGTTCCAATGCATCCCGTCCGCCATGCCCGCCGTGACCTGCAAGCCTTTCATGCCCGGCAGGTATCTTTGTGCGTGTGCCTGAAACGAGGTCAGGCACAGCACAAAGAGTATTCCGATAAATAGAAACCGTTTCATCCCTATTTGATTTTTAGTTCGTTAATCACTTCTGCGTTCACGATGTCGGAATTTTCCACCCGGATAACCTGATGCCGCCCACCGTTCTTCTCGTAGAGTTCCACCAACAGCAGCTTGTCGTCAGGAATGGTGAACTTCGGCAGGGCGTACACCGTGCGCACGGTAGTTTTCCCGGCTATCTCTATCACCTCGTTGTAGCTGCGTACCGCATCCAGCACCGTTTCCTGAATAGCCGTGCGCTTCGGCACTTTCTTATCGACTATCTTAAACTTGATGAAGTCGGTATCGAAAGGCACGTTGGAACTGTTCTTTGTCTGCGTGTGTACATAGAGCATCCCGTTATAGGTGTAAATTCCCTTGATTAAGAACTGGATGCCGAAACGCTTGCTACCCAAGTGGCGCACTTTCCGGTCATTGTTCTTGTAGATACTCTGCAGTATCAGTTTCACCAATAGCGGGCTTTCGTTACCCAGTTCCCGGAAATAGATGTTCATGCGGGTATGCGAAAAGTCGCTGGTGTCCTCGTTCTCCAAGAAGTCTTTCATTTCGATGTTGAGCATTTCCGGTTCACGGGCATATTTGGCGTTGAATGAAAAGAAACTGCCGTCCTCGCAAATGACGGAGAAGTTCGTTTCGCCCGGAAAGCCCTCTGTCGTGGCTTTCACCCTGATTACGTTCTCCGCACCGTCCGCCTTGCCCGCTATGATGTGGTTGCTTCCCAAATCAACATAGCGGACGGCGGCGGGGAAGATGATGTGTACCGTCTTGGCAAAGGTCACTTCCACGCCGTAGGGCGTTACCATTTGGCGGTACGGGAGTTTCCGGGTAATCCCCTGATACAAGTTGTTGCCAGCCGCATACTTCACGGTGTCAGCGGTTTGTGCGTTTGCCGCACACACGCCCAGCAAGAGGGCGAAAAATACAAAAATCTGTTTCATCGCAAATTGAAATTTTAGTGGTTAAATAATTATTGTTGTTTGGCGTAAAGCATGACTTTATAGCCTGCTTTCAGTTTTACTTTTACAGTCCTGAACTTTTTCGCAAGATAGCCGGACGTTCCTTGCAGCAACCCCCTTGTCACGTCCATAGCCACCTGCTGCCCGGCACTCCGTGCAAAGGAAATGCTTGTACCCAGCCCGCTTCCGATATTCGCCATAGCTTCGTTGAACGCTTCCTGCTCCATAGAGGACGGCACAGATAATCCCTTTTGCCCGTCCGTGTCAAACACGGCGAGTTCCACCGGGATGATATTGCCCGCATACTCAATCGAGGACACCTGTATGTCGAGCCGTTCGCCCTGCACCTTTGCCGTCCCCGCCACAAGGGTATTCTTCGGCACAACGATGCTGCCCGCCTGCATGGGTTCGAGCAGCCGTAGTTTCACCGCCTGCCCGTCCGTCAGGGTTTGGTCTTGGTGGATGCAGGCGGCTATCGTGTTCCTGCCCATAGCGTAGCCCGTGCCTACTGCCGTGTTGAAGCCGTAGTTTCGTGGCTGGCTGTAAGCCCGGATGAAGTCGGCATCGCTCATGGGCTGCTGCAATCCCGATACGGTCGTTTCCCGGATAGCCTGCACCGGGATAGCCGGAGTGCCGATACCGCCGCCGTTCTGCCCGGCTGTCGGTATTTGGGCAATCTGCCCCCTTTGTCCGTCCTGCCCGTTCATGTACTTTGCCGCCAGCTCGTAGGATTTTTCCAAGAGTGCCATTTGGTCGTCTGCCGTAGGCGTAGCGTTCTGCTGTTGTTGCAGTCGGTCGGTCAGTTCCGCCACCTGCCGCTTCAAGTCCTCTTTTTCCTCGTCCACCGCCGGGGTTTCGTAGAACGTGCTTAACTGGCGGTTGATGTCCCGGTAAGCGTTTGCCGAATAAGAAGTACCGCCGCCCCTTTGGGGCTGCACATCTTCTTCCGGCATCAGGTCGATTTCCGCTTGCGGTTCTTCCGTTTCATCGTCCCCCGTGAAACCGAAGTCCTGCAAGGACTGTATCTTGTCCTGCTGCTTGCGGTTCAGCATCGCCTGTTCGTAAGCCTTTTGCTTGTCGGCTATAATCCCGTCCTCTGCGGGCAGGGGTATGTCGGCATTGAAGCCGCCCACGCTCTCCACATTCACGTCCTCTTTGCCGGAGGGGGCGAATATCAGGTACATACACCCGGCAAAGGCAAGGAACATCAGCGGGAAGACTATCATTTTCCTGCGCTGCTGTACCTGTTGGGGTGTCAGTTCCCGTTTGGGCTTCTTTTCCTTTTCGGGCTTCCCGTCCGTCTGTGGTACGGTCGTGCCGTTCTCATTCTTCTGTACTTCTTCCATATTCCGGTCTGTTTAAGGGGTTGATACTGTTGATTGTGTCATTGCCTTGCAATGGCAGTTGTTTGATATGTTCTATTTGCAAGCGTTGTCCGTCCCGTTTCCCCATGTTGTAGATTGATGAAACGGTGATGTAGATAGACAAGCCGCCAAAGAAGAAGAACATCACGAGGATAACCGCCAGCCTTTTGCCCGGCGTAATCCGTCCGCACATTCGGCGCAGGCAGTCGTCCGCCCAGTCCTGCACCTTTTCGATGTAGTTTCGTTTTCTCTCCATAAGGCTACCTCTTAACGGTTTGCAAATCCTTGTTCTCGGTAATGGTGAACGCTTCGATGATGAAGCCGTGCGGGTTGTTGTCGCTCCGTGTGGCGTTGAGCAACCGGCACGAGGTCACAAGGCTGCGCACCGTCAGGCTGCTTTCCCGGACAATCAACTGGCGGGCATACGTGTTCACCTTGTAGGGGTACTGGTCGAAGTCGCACTTCACGCTGTCAATCTCCACCGTCTGCGTGACGTTTCCGGAAATCACCCGGTTGTAGTAACCCTTTTCCGCCAAGTCCTTGTAATAGTTGAAAGCAGTCTTGTCGGCAAGGAACAGCGAGCGTTTGATGTTACTCTCGATAGCCCCCTTGTCGGGCGAGAGCGTGAAGAAAAGCTCGTGGAAACGCCGCACGTGTGATTTGGCTTCCACTGGTCTGTTCTGTGCCATGTCCTGCGAGAGTGCCAGCATCAGGCTTTTGCCGTTGTCGAGGACGTATATCTTTTGCCGCTGCTTTTCGGCGAAGCTGTACGAGTTCCACACGGCAAAGCCCGTCACCAGTGCGCACAGGCAGATGAATACCAGCGTAAAGAGCCGGATTTGCCGGAAACTCGTTTCGATGTTCGTTAATGATTTAAATTCCATATACTAAATTTTGATGTTGGTTATTTGAGTAGTTTTCCGGTTACTTTCCCGCTTGCCGCACCGACCGCAGCCCCGGCGATTGACCCAGCCCGTGCCACGTTGCGGTTATAGGCGGACGTGCCGCCAGCCGACACTATCCAGCTTGCCACCGTTGGAATGGTGAAGTAGCCCACGATACCGATTATCATAAAGATTACATACACGGTGCTGCTCCCGTCAGGAATGAAATTCGGGTCTGAAAGTTCCTGAATGTCCTTTTGGAGCATCAGCGTTTGTATGCGTGCCAGCACGCTGCTGAACAGGTCGGACACGGGCAACCACAGGTAAATGGAGATATAGCGTGAAATCCACTGGGTCAGCGTGCTTTGGAAACCGTCATAGACGGAAATCGCAAACGCCAGCGGACCCAGTATCGAAAGCACAATCAGGAAGAACGTGCGCAGCGTGTCTATAATCAGCCCCGCCGCCTGAAAGAGCATTTCCAACAGTTCCCTGAACCAGTCCCGGACGGACTTCTTGATGTTGTACGCCGCCCTGTCCATGTACATACCCGTCATAGTCACCATGTCGGAGGGCGACCAGCCCAGTTCTTCCAGTTGCCTGTCAAATTCCTCGTCCGATGCGAGGTAAGCCGTTTCGGGGCTTCGCATCAGGGCTTCATATTCCAGTCGGTCTTTTTGCGCCCGGTACTCGTTCATGTCGAAAGTCTGCGTTTCCATAAGCTGGTTGCATCCTTTCACCACTGGCGACAGCACCGTGTTGATAGTCCCCAGTACGAACGTGGGAAAGAACATGATGCACAGCCCCAGCGCAAAGGGACGCAGGAGCGGGTACACGTCTATGGGTTCGGCACGTGCGAGCGACTGCCACACTTTTGCCGCCACGTAGAACAAAGCCCCCAATCCGGCAATACCTTTCGCTACCCCCGTCATGTTGCTGCACAAGGGCATCATTTCATCGTACAGCACCCGCAACACTTG